>JAJPYW010000071.1 GCA_021204715.1 Prevotellaceae bacterium | reverse complement strand
ACCGCTATCTTGGCCCGCCGCGACTTTTGTTTATAAGTCAATCAAAAACCCTCGCCGGAACAGACGGGTATTACATGAATAACCCGTCTGTCCGCGCTCCGGAGAAGAAGCGCCGAGACTCAAAAAAAGAGGCACTTCTAAGCGACAGCGTCGCTTTAGAACAAGCTCCACGCCACGGTAAGGCCCGCCATGACAATGGACACCATGCTCATGAGCTTGATAAGGATGTTCAAGCTCGGTCCGGAAGTATCTTTGAAGGGGTCGCCCACGGTGTCGCCGGTAACGGTCGCCTTGTGCACTTCGCTTCCTTTACCGCCGAAGTGACCTTCCTCCACGTATTTCTTGGCATTGTCCCACGCGCCGCCCGCGTTGGCCATGAAGATGGCCAGCACGAAGCCCGCGGCCAAGCCACCTACCAACAGGCCTATGACACCCGGCACGCCGAATATCAACCCCGTGGCAATGGGCACGGCGATGGCCAGCAGAGAGGGGAATACCATTTCCCGTTGGGCCCCCTTGGTGGAGATGTGCACGCAACGGGCATAATCGGGTTCAGCCTCGCCCGTGAGGATGCCTTTGATTTCACGGAACTGGCGGCGCACTTCCTCCACCATGTGCGCGGCCGCGCGGCCCACGGCGTTCATGGTCAAGCCGCAGAAAAGGAACGCCATCATGCTGCCCAAGAACATGCCGCTAAGCACTTTGGGATTCATCAAGGTGACGTCGTAATAGGTCATGTAATCGGTGAAGCTGGCGTTGTGCACGCTCACCGTCACCCCGTTTGGAAGTTCCAGCACCGTGTGTCCCAACCGTGTCAGCCCGATGCGTATCTCTTCGATGTAGGAGGCCAGCAGAGCCAGTCCCGTCAACGCGGCCGAGCCTATGGCGAAGCCCTTGCCCGTGGCGGCGGTGGTGTTGCCCAAAGAGTCGAGCGCGTCGGTGCGTTTGCGCACCTCCTCGCCCAAGCCGCTCATCTCGGCGTTGCCCCCTGCGTTGTCGGCAATGGGGCCGTAGGCGTCCGTGGCGAGCGTGATGCCCAACGTAGAGAGCATGCCCACGGCGGCGATGCCTATGCCGTAAAGCCCCATGGAGATGTTGGCGAAGTCAAATCCCGACGCAATCCAATAAGAAAGGATAATGCCCGCAACGACGGCTATCACGGGAATGGTGGTGGAAATCATGCCCAAGCCGATGCCGGAAATGATGACCGTGGCCGAACCCGTCTGTCCGCTCTCGGCCAAGCGCTGCGTGGGCTTGTAAGACTGGGAAGTATAATATTCCGTAGAACGGCCTATGATGATGCCCACAACGAGCCCTATCACCACAGAGAAAGAAATGTTCAGCCAGTTCTGCAGGCCAAGTCCCCACAGAATGAGGAACGTGGCCACCACAATCAGCGCCGAGCTCAAGTTGGTGCCCGTGGCAAGCGAGCCAAGCAGCTCTTTCATGCCCGCGTCTTCTTTGGTGCGCACCGAGAAGATGCCGATAATGGAGAGCAGGATACCCACGGCGGCAATCAGCATGGGGGCAATCACCGCCTTGTACTGCAACATGGTGTCGCCCGTGCCTATGAAGGCGGCGGCGCCTAATGCGGCCGTGGCCAAGATAGAACCACAATACGATTCATACAAGTCGGCACCCATGCCGGCCACGTCGCCCACGTTGTCGCCCACGTTGTCGGCAATGGTGGCGGGGTTGCGCGGGTCGTCTTCGGGGATGCCCGCCTCCACTTTACCCACCAAGTCGGCGCCCACATCGGCCGCCTTCGTGTAGATGCCCCCGCCCACACGGGCAAACAAGGCCTGCGTGCTGGCGCCCATGCCGAAGGTAAGCATGGTGGTGGTAATCATGCACAGCTTGGCCGCGGGGTTCAGCACGTCGGCCGGAATGCAGTGGTCGAGCAACACATACCAGAAAGAGATGTCCAAGAGGCCTAATCCAACTACCACCAATCCCATCACGGCACCGCTTCTGAAGGCCACGCGCAATCCTTTGTTCAGCGAACTGCGGGCGGCGTTGGCCGTGCGCGCCGAAGCGTAAGTGGCTGTTTTCATGCCCAAGAAGCCCGACAATCCCGAGAAGAAACCGCCGGTAAGGAAAGCCACGGGCACCCAGTGGTTTTGCAAGTTGAACCCGTAGGCCATCACCGAAAAAATAACCACCAAAGCGATGAAGACCATTCCCACCACTTTGTACTGCTGCTTCAAGTAAGACATCGCCCCGCGGCGCACGTACGACGCGATTCTCTCCATCGTGGGCGTGCCTTCACTCTCGCGCATCATTTGTTTGTAGAAATACCATGCCAGCACCAACGCCAAGAGCGCGGCCACAGGCACTATCCAAAAAAGCATTGTTTCCATAAGGAAAAGATTTTATAGTTTATGAATGTCCAAAGGTAAGAAAAACTTGCCAATTCCTACCTTTTTACTTAAAGATTTATTTAATGGGCGGAAAAAAGAAGATGAGCAAAAAGAACCTGCCACTCAATCACTCCTCCCTCCGTGCCCGTTTCTCGATAAATATGTGTAGCTTTGTAAGCGGATAGATAATACAGCGACCATGGCAAAAGCGAAACCTTTTATCAAGTGGGTGGGCGGCAAGGGCCAACTCATTGAACAGATTGACGCGCAACTTCCCGCCGACTTTGGTAATTGGCAGGATGTGACGTACATAGAGCCCTTTGTAGGGGGTGGAGCCATGCTGTTCTATATGCTGCAACGCTATCCGAACATCCGTCATGCGGTAATAGGCGACATCAACGCCGACCTTGTAACCTGCTACACCACGGTCAGAGATTGCCCCGACGCGCTTGTCGCCTCGTTGAAAGAGATAGAGCAAGCCTACCGCTCTTTACCCGCCGGGCAAGAGCGGAAAGCCTTCTACTTGGCCGCGCGCGACCGTTACAACCTGAAGAACCTCGATGCGGTAGAGAACACCACCCTGTTCTTCTTTCTGAACAGAACTTGTTTCAACGGCCTATACCGTGTCAACAAAAAGGGGCTGTTCAACGTGCCTTTCGGACGGTATGCCAACCCCACCCTTTGCGATGCCGACGTTATCTATGCAGACAGTGCGTTGCTGCGGAATGTCACGGTTTTGAACGGCGACTTCGAGGAAACAGTCCGGTATGCGAAGGGCAACACCCTGTTCTACTTCGATCCTCCCTACAGGCCGTTGAGCGATACGTCAAGTTTCAACGACTATGCCAAAGAGACATTCAACGACCATGAACAAGTCCGCTTGAAGGCTTGTTGCGACAAGATAGACCGGGCCGGATACAAGTTCATGCTCAGCAATTCCGACAGCAAAGGCAAGCATGAAAAAGACTCCTTCTTCGACACGCTTTACGCCGCCTACCCCATAGAAAGAGTATGGGCTTCGCGCAGCATCAACTCTCGTCCCGACAAACGGGGCAAGCTCACGGAGATATTGGTGCGTAACTACAAGCAGACGAAGGGCGACTCCCGGGCAAAGCATCTTTTGGGAACGCTGTTCAACGTAAATAACGAGCCTGCCTGCCCTTTACCGCTCCCGACGGTGCGGATGTTTTTTAAGACAACGGATTGAGACAAGACATCATGCCGATGGTAATAAAACATGACGCGCTTGACAGTGCCCGCTCTGCCGGGTGACACAGGTGACAGTGATTCTATAACATTTTCCCTTTTATGCAAAAAAATACCCCACCCCTATTAGGCCCCGGCAATTAATTTGCAAAATGGGGAAAAAGTATAGAATTCTGTGTCACCTGTGTCACCACTTTCTGAAATGGCCTGTTTAATGCACTCGTTTTATGCGTTTTATAAATCTTGAAAAGGTGACACACTTTTCGGTGAAACCGCTCTTTCGACGCAAAATGGCGAAAAAATGACGCGCTGCCGTTTTTCGGTCTTATTTGTACTGATAAATTACCAAGTCCGATAAGTGTGTCACCCTTTCACCGCTTTGAAAGAGTCTCCCAAATCTTTACATACAAGACAAAGGACAGCCTTTCCAAGTGAAATACATTACTTAAAAAAAACAGTCATGGACAAAGAAATCCTTCCCTTCGTAAAAGATACAAGGGGTTCTGTAAACAGCGGGCGGACATTAACGGCAAAGAGGTCGTCCAAGCCCGTGGCCGCTGTTCCCTGCACCCGCCGCGACCTCGCCCGGGCCTACTTCCCCGACACGGATGCCGTGGAAGCCGTGCGCCGCCTGCGCCATTAGATTCAGCGATGCAAGCCCCTTTACCGTGAACTCACAGCCGGCGGCATCCCTTTCGACGGCCGCAAGCTGCTCACTGTTAGAGAAGTGCGGCTCATCATGGAATATCTTGGGGGAACCCGGAGAGGATCCGTAATGGCGGCGGGCACCGCAAGCAAGCATCAAGCAGGGTGAGTGGAATACATTCGATTCATCTACTCGAATACATTCGACTCACCTACACGAATACATTCGACTACATGTATCGAATACATTCCACTCACCCACACGAATACATTCCACTCACCCTCATGAATACATCCGACTCACCCCACTTCCCGCGTTTACATTCCGAGCATCAAAGCGGGCCGGATGTGCAGGACGCGGCAAAGCAACCGGGCAATCTTCAAGGTGGGCTCTGAGCGGCCGGTCAAGTAATCGTTCACGCGCGAGGGGCTCACCCCTATTTGGGCGGCGAGCTGTTTCTGCGTCATGCCCTCTTCTTCAAGTGAGAGCGCTATCAGTTCGGCTACAGTGGGCTTCCCGATGGGGTAGTGCTCCTTCTCGTAGGCCATGACAATATCCGAAACAATGGACAATTCAACCACGTTCTTGTCGTCGGCGGGCGTGTTGTCGTCCACCAAGGGCAGCAGCTCCTCTATCCTCGCTTGGGCATACTTGTATTGGGCTTCGGTAATCTTATCCATAATTTCAAACGCTTATATCGTTGAACAATCTATTTTGTCGTACGCCTCATGGGTGCCAATCCAGCGTATATATATGCTCCCGATGACAAACTTCACAACCACGACCAAGCGGGAGCGGTTGCCTCTGATGTTGAACACATAGTGCTGGTTGCCAACATGATCCGTGGAACGAAAGTCGACTTTGATGTCTGACAGGCTTTTCCATTCTGCAGCCTCGGCTATTTCATACCACCGCTCCAACGCCACACGTGAATCTTCAAACCCTTTGGTCTGGTAAAACTCACGCAATCTTTTATGCGATATAATCCTCATGCAATCATTTACGGGGCAAAGGTAGCCATTTGTTTTGTATTCCAAAATAAAACGGGTTGGAAATATGGTTATGCAGTAGATTCCTAAGAATGATGACAAGGAGAATGTAGGTAGAACACGAGCAAAAAAAGTTACGCTTTCAGTGAAAAACAGGGGTGAATGGCGGGCCGTGGTGAGCCATGGTGAGCCAATGGCCGAGGCGTGGTTTCGTATCTTTGCAATGTAGTACTACAGGATGTAACCTCTCGACTGGGATGTTTGCCGTTAAACCATTTGATTATCGTTAAACCATTAAACCTGAACGATTATGAGCATTAAACTGAGCAGTGCGTCGGGTGGTACAAAAACCCGCATCAAATTGAAGGCCATTATCAATGCCGTTATCCAAGCAGCCATTGCCGCGTTGACTGCCCTTGGCATCAGCAGCTATGGCAATCTCTTGGGGTAGACTGACAGCAAGATAAATGGTACACCTGCCGCTTCGGAACTGCGGCCTTCGGAATGGCTCATTCAGCCACCATGCAGGCTATGCAGAGGCGTAACGTATGACGCCTTCGGCTACCCTTTGGCTCACCCAATAAAACAAATAGCACTGTAAATCAATCGATTACAGTGCTATTTTAGTACCCAGACCCGCATTTGAAATTATAAATCTATATAACTATCTTTATCTATATTTAGATATGCGTATAATCGCATATCACTGATAATATGGTATTTATAAATAATAATAGCTGCGATTAAATTTAATGAGTTTGAAATAAATTTAGGATGGTTGGGAACAATTTGGGAACAATTCACT
>JAJPYW010000070.1 GCA_021204715.1 Prevotellaceae bacterium | reverse complement strand
AGCAACCCGATGCCCAACACCAAGAATGCGGGGAAGGTGCGGGCGCACTTCTTGGCGATGCGCCCCACACGTATGAGCAGGCAGATATACAGGAATACCACCAAGACGCCGCCCGCCAGCCCCAGCTCTTCAATGATGATGGCATAGATGAAGTCGGAGAAAGCCTGGCTCAAGAAGTCGCGCTGCACGGAGTTGCCGGGGCCTTTTCCTATCACGTGGCTGGTAGCTATGGCGATACGGGCATGGGCCACTTGGCCGTTCTTGTCGGTGTCGTATTTGGCAGCCGGCACCGCCTCGTCCTTCTTGAACTCCTTGATGCGGTGCTTTACAGTGGTGAAACGGTGTCCCATGGGTATCTGTTCCAAGGTATCGTTGGGCGTTATCATCAGGAAACTGACGAACAGCACCACCGCCGCCACGATGCCGCCGCCCAGCAACACGAGCTTCCGGGTGGATACCCGGCCGATGACCATCATCAGGTAGACTGTGCCGAAGAGCAGGATGCCGGTGGAGTAGTTTTCGGGCAATATCAGGAGAGAGAAGATGCCGGCGATAATCAGGATGTGCTTGAAGGCTTTCGGGTCGGCTCCCTCTTCGTTCTGTCCCTTCGAGAGAATGAAAGCCGTCGAGATGATAATGGCCATCTTCGCGAACTCGGACGGTTGGAACTGGACACCGAGGAAGCTAATCCAACGCCCGGCTTCGTTCACCTTCTCAATGACGAGCACGCCCCCGAGGTTCAGGTGGTCGAACATAAGCAACATGAGCAGGAAGACGAAGGATATGGGAAGCAAGAGCACGGGGAACAGCAGGAAGCGCTTGTAAGGGATGTTATGGCAAATCACCACGATAATGGCCCCTACAATCAAGAAGATGCTGTGCTGCGTGATGGGCCCCCAGTGGTCGCCGCTCTTGTAGACGAGCGTGCTCGACGCGCTGAACACCTCCACCAAAGAGATAAGGCAAAGGAACAGGAATATTATCCAGATGACTTTGTCTCCCTTGAATATGCTCTTCAACAAATCCATGTTGCGCTGTTTTACAATTCCCTTACATATTTCTTGAACTGATCGCCGCGGTCCTCGTAGTTCTGGAACAAGTCGAACGAGGAGCAGCAGGGACTCAGCAACACGGTGTCGCCTTTACGGGCCAAGCGGTAGGCGGCTTCCACAGCCTCTTTCATGCCTGTCCGCACGTCGGCCACGGGCAATCCCATGGCGTCGAAGAACTGGTGCAGCTTCTCGTTGTGCAGTCCCAAGTAGACCAACGCCGTGCACTTCTGGCGCACCAACGCCTCTATCTCTGAATAGTCGTTGCCCTTGTCCTTGCCGCCCAAGATGAGCACCGTGGGGGTGGTCATGCTTTGCAGGGCATACCAGCAGGAGTTCACGTTGGTGGCCTTCGAGTCGTTGATGAACTGCACGCCGCCCACGGTGGCCACCTTCTCCAACCGGTGCTCCACGCCTTTGAAGTCGGAGAGTGCCCGGCGTATGTAAGCATTGTCAATGCCCGCTACCTTGGCCGAGATGCCGGCGGCCAACGAGTTGTACAGGTTGTGGGTGCCGCACAAGGCCAACTCCTCCTGCTCCATGTTGAAGGCGATGGGGGCGTCGAACTTCACCTCGCCCTCTTCCACGTAGGCGATGACGCCCTCCTTCTTCACCGCGGCAAAGGGATAAGCGCGCGCCTTGAGCCCGTACTTGGCCAATTCACGGCGTATGACGGGATCATCGTTCCAATAGATGAAAGCGTCCTCGGATGTCTGGTTCTGCGTGATGCGGAACTTGGCGTCGACGTAGTTCTGCATGGAATAGTCATAGCGGTCCAAATGGTCGGGGGTGATGTTCATCAAAACGGCGATGTTGGCACGGAACGCATACATGTTGTCCAACTGGAAAGAGCTGAGCTCGATGACGTAGTAGTCGTGGTGCGTGGTGGCCACTTGCAGGGCCAAACTGCTGCCGATGTTCCCGGCGAGCCCCACATCGAGCCCGGCGCTTTTGAAGATGTGGTAGATGAGCGAAGTCGTGGTGGTCTTGCCGTTGGAACCGGTAATGCAGACCATCTTGGCATCGGTATAGCGGCCGGCGAACTCTATCTCGGAAATAATGGGCGTGCCAAGTGCTTTGAGCTTTAAAACGAGCGGGGCATCATTGGGCACTCCGGGGCTTTTCACCACTTCACCGGCATTCAGGATAAGCGCCTCGGTGTGGTGTCCCTCTTCCCAAGCAATACCGTATTTGTCCATTTGTGCCTTGTACTTCTCTTTGATGGTGGAGGCGTCGGAAACGAACGTGTCGAATCCTTTCAGTTTGGCGAGCACGGCCGCACCCGCACCGCTTTCACCGGCTCCCAGCACGACGATGCGCCCGGGCTGCCTGCTTTCTTTCAGATTGTTGTCGTTTTCCATCTCTTTCTGCATATAGCTTTGTTTTTATCGTATTTTCAAGGTAATGATGGTGATGGCCGCCAAGATGATGCTCACAATCCAGAAGCGGACGGTTATCTTCGATTCATGGAACAGCTGTACCGGCATGCTGAACTTGACCTTGCATCCCGGCTCCACCAAGTTCATGCCCGTGCGGTAATGGTCGTGCAGGGGCGCGCGCTTGAAGACGCGTTGCTTCACACCCTTGCGCTTGCCGGCCTTGTAATAAAAGCGTTGTAAGATGACCGACAAACTCTCCACCAAGAAGATGCCGCACAGTATCGGTATGAGCAGCTCCTTGTGGATGACGATGGCGTAGACGGCGATGATGCCGCCTATAGTCAGGCTGCCGGTATCGCCCATGAACACTTGCGCCGGGTAAGCGTTGTACCACAGGAAGCCGATAAGCGCGCCGATGAAGGCACAGATGAAGATAACCAACTCTTCCGAACCCGGCACGTACATGATGTTCAGGTATCCGGCATACTCTATGTGGCTGGACACGTAGGCCAATATGCCCAACGTCACCCCGATGATGGCCGAGTTGCCCGCCGCCATGCCGTCCATGCCGTCGTTCAGGTTGGCGCCGTTGGAAACGGCCGTCACCACGAATATGGTCACGATGACGAAGAGTATCCAACCGGCAGTCTGGGCATACTTGCCGCAAAAGGCCGTGATGTCGGCATAGTCCAAGTTGTTGCTCTTGAAGAAGGGAATGGTGGTCTGCGTGGCCTTGATCTCCTTGGCCACATGCACGATTTCCACTTGCCCGTCGGGGTGGCGCAGCTCGATGTTCTCGCGGATGACCACTTGCGGACTCAGGTAGAGCGTCAGGCCCACAATCAGTCCCAACCCCACTTGGCCGATGATTTTGAACTTGCCTTGCAGCCCCTCTTTGTTGCGGTGGAATATCTTGATGTAGTCGTCGGCGAAGCCCAACGCCCCCAACCACACGGTGGTGACGAGCATCAATATCATGTAGACGTTCTCCAACCTCCCCAACAGCAGGCAGGGCACGAGGATGGAGAAGATGATAAGCACGCCGCCCATGCTGGGCACGCCCACCTTGTCCACGCCGAAGGGATCGATGCGGGCGTCGCGCTGCGTTTCGGTAATCTGCTTCTTCTTCAACAAGTGGATGAACTTGCCGCCCCAGATGGTGGAGATGAGCAATGCGAAGATGACGGCCATCAACGCCCGGAACGAGGTGTAGCCGAACATGCCCGCCCCGGGGAAGTTATACTTGTCAAGCCAATGGAATAAGTAGTACAGCATAATTCGCTTCTCTTATAGATTATCTTTCAGCACCGTTCACGACATCGCCGCCTTCAACTCCTCCTTGTCGTCGAAATGGTGCTTCACGCCTTTTATCTCTTGGTAATCTTCATGGCCTTTGCCCGCCAACAGGATTACGTCGCCCGGCCGGGCCAGCATGCAGGCGGTCTTGATGGCTTCCCTACGGTCGACAATGGTCAAGGTCTTCTGCAAGTCTGTCTTGTCCAAACCAGCCAGCATGTCGTCCAAGATGGCTTGCGGCTCTTCAAAGCGGGGATTGTCGGAAGTGAGGATGAGGCGGTCGCTCATGCGGGCCGACTCCTTGGCCATGATGGGACGCTTGCCTTTGTCGCGGTTGCCCCCCGCGCCCACTACGGTGATGACCTGCCCTTTTCCTTCCAACACCTCATGAATGGCGCCCAACACGTTGACAAGCGCGTCGGGCGTGTGGGCGTAGTCCACGATGGCGGTATATCCTTTGGGAGAGCGCACGGCGTCGAAACGGCCCGCCACCGGATGCAACGTGCTCAAGGCCACAAGCACCTCTTCTTCGCCGCGCCCCAACAAGACGGCGGCTCCAAACACGGCCAGCAAGTTGCTGGCGTTGAACTTGCCGATGAAGTGCACCGCTATCTCGTGTTTGTTGAAATCGAGCAACATCCCCTCGAAATGCGACTCCAACACCTTGCCCTTGAAGTCGCTCAAGCTCCTCAAAGAATAGGTGCTGACATGCGAACGGGTGTTCTGGACCATCACCAACCCGTTCTTGTCGTCCAAGTTCACCAAGCTGAAAGCGTTCTTGGGCATGTCGTCGAAGAACTTCTTCTTCGCCTTCAAGTAATTCTCCACCGTTTTGTGGTAGTCCAAGTGGTCGCGCGTCAGGTTGGTGAAGATGCCGCCGGCGAAGCGAAGGCCGCTGATGCGCTTTTGGGCGATGGAATGGGAACTTACCTCCATGAATGCGTATTTACAGCCGGCATCGGCCATCTCTCCCAAAAGACGGTTCAAGGTGATGGGATCGGGTGTGGTGTGTTCGGTAGGGATGGGTTTGCCGTCCACATAGTTGCATACGGTGGAGATCAATCCCACCTTATAGCCGAAATAGCGGAAAGTATGGTAGAGCAGCGTGGCGATGGTGGTCTTGCCGTTTGTCCCGGTCACGCCTACCAATTCCATTTTCGAGGTGGGGTCGCCATAGAAGGCGGTCGCTACTTTTCCCACCGCCTCTTCACTGTCTTTCACTTGGATGTAAGTTATGCCGTCCGCCGTTGTCTCAGGCAGCTTTTCACACAGCACGGCTACCGCATCGTTTCCTATCGCCGCCGGGATATAGGTGTGTCCATCGGCTTGTGTGCCGCACATGGCCATGAAGAGATGGCCCGGTTTCACTTGTCGTGAATCGATGTCCACACCCATAATTTCAGTCTCGACACTCCCGATGACCTGCAACGGCTGTACCGCTTTCAATAATCCCTTCAGTTTCATACGTCAGGTTTCCCTTCCTTTTATTATATTATTACTCTCGTTAAATCAATCACGCATCGTCAGCAAGATGGTCTGCCCCTTGTAGAGACGGCTTCCACCTGCTATCGACTGGCTTCTTACTCTTCCGGTTCCTTTCAACCGTACTTTCAACCCCTTGCTTTCCAACAGATAGACGGCATCTTTTGCTCCCATACCCATTACGTTGGGTACCGTGCCTGTGGGAATGGAGAGGTCTTGCAGACAAACCGCGGAAGCCTCGGTCTGGGTACGTCCCCATTGTTTCTCCTGTTTGGATGCTTCAAGCTGTTTGTCTACCGGGACATGCAAAGCGTTCAGTACCCGCATAGTCTCGTTCATCTCTCCTGTCTTGACGGGCGGAATCACGTTGGAGGTGCTGTCAATGGCATTGTTGATGTCGAAGCGCCGGTCTTTGGCGTAGACCCGCTCGGCAATCTTCCCGAAAACGCTGCCTGCCATCAAACCGCCCGATGCAGGAAGCCCCGGCTTTTGTATGGAGACGATGCAACTGTATTTAGGTGCTTCTGCGGGAAAGAAACCGCAGAAGCTGACCAAATAATTTACCCGTCCCGACTTGTATCCCGCAGCACCTTGTGATATCTGTGCTGTACCGGTTTTACCTGCTACAGTGAACTGCTTGCTGCCCGCCGCTTTGCCCAAGCCTTCGGAAACGACTTTGCGCAGTATTTCGCGTATTTGTGTCAAGGTCTTGTCCGAGCATATCTTTGGGTTGATAATCTCTGTGGGGTACTCTTTGACAATCTCCCCATCCTTGACCACAGCCTTCACAAACTTGGGGCGTATCATTAC
>JAJPYW010000103.1 GCA_021204715.1 Prevotellaceae bacterium | reverse complement strand
CAGCATAAAATAAAGTGTAAGAAAAACACACATAAATGGCGTTTTTCTTGATATAAGTCAAGAATCCGCGCCGTTCCAGCTCCGAAAACGGGGGTTTTGTGGTGTGTTTGGATTAAATCGGGGCGACGGGAAGGAGGGTTGCTGTGCTTCCCAAGGCAGTCGGTGCGTGCTTTGTTTATATATTTTCCTGCGGAATGGGTTGTATGTTGTGCTTTTTTACTATTTTCGCAGGGTGTTTCCGGGGGTTGTGACGCTTTCTTCGGGCTTCCGCGCCCGTGTGGGCTGAACGGTGCCGCCGGGAAATGATATATGGGGAGTGGTAACGGGCTTGCTTGTCGCCCGGGGTGCCTTTGTGGTTTCTTGGCGGTATGACAAGGAGGCGGGTGTTCCATGTCTCTTTTATTGTATCGTTTGTGGAAATCAGTAATGAATGGTCTGTATATGTGTTTTAGAAGGAGATTGGCAGGGGGTGTTTTGTTCCTGTTGTTATTGTTTTTTGCTTCCCGTGCCGCTGCCAAGGTGGTGACATTGGAAAGGGCCGGTGAAGTGGCCGAATCGTTTTGGAACGGGCAGCTGACAAGGAGCGCGCGGGGTGTCATGCGTTGCGCGTGGGACAGCCGCTCGCTTGGTTTAAGTACAAGGAGCGGCGGCGCCGGCGACGCGCTGTTTTATGTTTTTACGCCCTCTTCGGGCAATGGTTTTGTGTTTGTCTCGGCCGAGGACCAAGTGATGCCCATATTGGGCTACTCGTTTGTGGACGCCGCGCCCGGCACGGAGAATCTTCCCCTTGGGTTGCAGGACTGGTTGGAGGGCGTGGCGGCGCAGATTGCATATATCCGCGACAACAATGTGGAGAACCCGGCGGCGGCACGGTTGTGGACGCGGGCCGCGGCGGGCAGTGTGGTGGTGGAGTTGGAGACGGCCAAATGGAATCAATCGGCGCCTTACAATGACCAATGTCCGTTGGATGACGGTGTGGCAAGCATGGCGGGATGTGTCCCCGTGGCCACGGCTATCGTGATGAGGTACCACAAGTGGCCGCCGTATGGTACGGGCAAGACGGAGAGCTATACCACGTCTACCAAAGGCATATATGTGGCATCGAGAGATTTGAGCCATCTGTACGACTGGGACAATATGTCCTTGAGCTATACTTCGGGGGGCTATACAGACATGGAAGCCGATGCCGTGAGCACGTTGATAGCGGATATCGGGGCGGCGTTTCAGGTGAATTACGCCAGTGATGCGACATCGGGTTCGGTGCAGGGAGACGTGTTGCACGCAAACTTCGGGTACAGTGCTTCCATAACCGACAAGCAGCGGACGGGCTATTCAGACGCCACGTGGTTTCAACTCTTGGAGGGCGAGATAGAGGCTTCGCGGCCTGTATTGTATGAAGGTCATTCGGGAAGCGACGGCCACCAATTCGTGTTGGACGGATATACCGATGACGACTATTTCCATGTGAACTGGGGTTGGGGAGGCCACTACGACGGTTATTTCACGCTTTCCGACCTTACACCTAATAATACAGGATATAACAGCAACCAACGGGCTTGGTTGAATGTGGAACCGGCCCAATCCGCAGAGATTGAGGACTGGATACAATTCAAGTCGCCCGGCATCGTGCTTTCGACGACGGAATTCCAGCGGTACGTGCGTTTCACTTTCGATTATCTCTATTTTACAAACAGTGCTTCCGTGGATTTCACCGGGAGTTTCCGCGGGGCTTTGACCGACAGAGATGGGAATGTCAAAGAGTGGATTACGGATGTGCTCGACCACACTTCCGAGCCTTTGCTTCCCGACTACTATAATCATTGGTCGGATGTGGGTGCGAAGATCACGTCGGCCATGAATCCCGGCGATAGAATCCGCTTCTTTTATAATGTGGTAAACACGGACGACTGGCTGTTGGTTAAACCCGCCGTCGAGATTGACTGCCGGTGGGAGGTGCTTGTGGCCGACGAGTACACCATAGGTGAAACCACATCTTTTACGTTTGATAAAACCAACCGGGTTATTACGCTCGAAACCAAAGAGGGCGTCACAGCTGAACTGTACACGCCCGGGGGCGTGCCAATCTCCGGCGACAATGGATTGTCTTCGGCGGGTAATGTGATTACCATCGATTTGAACGTGCTCTCCAAAGAGGTGTTCACATTGAAATTGCTGAAGGGAAGCGAAGAGAAAACGGTGGATATTACGGTTAAGTCAATGGAGGATGAGTGATGAGAAAGTGGGTATATATATTGTTGTCAGTTTGTCTTTTGACGGCTTGTAAAGATAGCGACGGCGTGGCCGAAAGCGGTGCGTCGACCGTGAAGGATGCCATTACGCTGACGTCAGACGCGGTGACGGTGGGGCAAGAGGGTGGTTCGGTTTCCATTGCGTTCACCACGAATAAGAGCTGGAGCGCCGTGGTGGGCAACAGCGCCGCGTCATGGTGCGGCATCGAGGTGACATCGGGAAGCGAGGGAAGCAACGTGCTGGTGGCGACGGTGGCTGAGAACGAATCGTATGACGAGCGCAACGCCTCCATCACCATTTACAGCGGCACGGCCAAGGCCTACGTCACGGTGACGCAGAAGCAGAAGGACGCGCTTATCGTGGAGAGTGACAAGGTGGAACTTGGCGCGGCGGCGTGCGTTTTCACCATTACCGCCGCGGCGAACGTTTCCCTTACCTGTGCCATTGCCGATGATGCCAAGTCGTGGATAAGCGCGGAAACAGACGGGCAGACACGCGCGCTCGCGAGCGTGAACTTCAGCTTCACGGCCGGGGCGAATACGGATGCTGAAGCAAGGCAGGGCGACATCGTGTTTACCGGCGGCAACGGCTTGACCGAGACCGTGACCGTTTACCAACAAGGGGAAGAGGAAGTGTTGGTGCTCACCACCGCCGGCAACCTTGTCGTGGGCGACGGCGGCGGAACGGTGAAGGTTGAGTTGCAGAGTAATGTGGCGTATGAAATGGTGCTGCCTCAAGTGGACTGGATAACCGAGACCGAGACGCGCGCGGTGTCTTCTTATACGCATTACCTTGACGTGACGCCCAACGAGGGAGGCGAGGCAAGGCAGGCTGATGTCATCTTCCGCTCCACGGACAAGTCGCTGGCCGACACCGTGACGGTGGTGCAGGTGCAGAAGGGGGCGGTGGTTGTGGCGGCAAGCACGTATCGTGTGTCGGGCAAGGGAGCGGTGTTGTGCTTCGACTACAATACAGCGGTGGATTTCCGTACGGAAATATCCGTGGATTGGATAACGGTCTGCGAAGACGACGGCACGGGAACGTATGATGAAAGCAAGTTCAGCGTCAAGGTGGAGAAGAATCCCGCGGTGCGGGAACGGACGGGTACCGTCACGCTGAGTTACGGAGATGTGGTGCAGACCATCACCGTTGTACAGGGCGTGGGCAGCTATACGCTGCGCGTTGAGTTGGTACATGCCGAGACTGAATTTGCTGCGTTGTCGTTCCAAGGTGACGATATAATGGGTACAGTGGATTGGGGCGACGGCAGCAGCTCGGGTGATATTGACGAAGCGCATGTCTTCAGCGACGCCGATGAAAAGACAACCGTCTACGAAATGTATGGAGTGGACGTGTTCCGCATCGAGGCATTGAACAGCGTCTCTTCTATTGTGATATATTGTGCCGACGGGGAATGACCGGTGCGGCCGTGCCGCAGGCTTCTATGGGGCATGTCCGCCGTGTGCCGCTACTGCACGTACATCAGGTCGCTCAGGATGCCGTCGGAGATGAAGAGGCCTTGGCGGGTGAGGCGCAGGCGGTCGCCGTCGCGTTCCATGAGGCCGCGCGCTATGTAGGGAGCTGCCATCTTCAAGCAGTAGGCAAGCAGTGCTTGGCCATGTCCGGCTTCCAAGGCAGGCAGGCTGAGGCCGCGGTGGGTGCGCAGGGCGGTCATGACGCACTCGTTGTAGCGGGTGGCAAGTGTCTCTTGTTCCCTTTCGTAATGACGCTCTCCTTTTTCAATGGTTGTGAGATACTCTTCCAATGAAGCGGTATTCCACTCTCTTGACGTGCGGTTGTAGGAATGGGCCGAGGGGCCGCAGCCCAAGTAGGGCGTGCCTTGCCAGTAGGCGGTGTTGTGGCGGGAGTGCATGCCGGGCAGACAGAAGTTGGAGATTTCGTAGTGCTCGTAGCCGGCGGCGGCAAGGCGGTCCATTAGGGTGGTGAAGAGCGCGAGGCTGCACGCTTCGTCTACTTCGCGCACTTTTCCCGCTTGCAGCAGGCGGTGAAGCGGCGTGCCTGCTTCGTAGGTCAGGTGGTAGGCGGAGATGTGCTCCACATGGAGTGCGAGGGCTTGGTCAAGGTCGCGCTCCCACCTGTCCATGGTTTCGCCGGGCAGTCCGTACATCAGGTCGATGCTGATGTTGGCAAAGCCGGCGCGGCGGCACCGGGATACAGCGGCAATGGCTTCTTGGGCGGTGTGGCGGCGGTTCAACAGCTTGAGGGTGGGGTTGTGGAAGGTCTGTATGCCGATGCTCACGCGGTTGAAGGGCAGACGGCGCAAGGCCTCCACGTAAGTCTCGTCAAGGTCGTCGGGATTGGCTTCGAGGGTTATCTCTTCCATGGCGTCCAAGCCGTAGACTTCGTCGATGGTGTGGAACAGTTGGTGCAGTTGGGCTTCTGTGAGTTGCGAGGGGGTGCCGCCGCCGAAGTAGAGCGTGCGCGCGGCTTCTCCTTGCAGGTAGTCCTTGCGCTGGCGCAACTCTTTGCACAGCGCGTCGACATAACGGGCTTTCCACGCGCCGCGCGTGGTGGAGTAGAAGTCGCAATAGCGGCAGCGTGTCTTGCAGAAGGGAATGTGCAGGTAGATGCCGGCCATGGCGTGTCACTTTCCGCCTTCGCGCAGTTCCACTTCCTTTACCTTGCGGAAGAGGTCGGAGGCGAAGATGAAGTCGTTCAGCCGTTGGTTGGTGGCGGTGAAGATGTCGTCTTTGTTGCCTTCCCACTCCTTGGCTCCCTCGTGTATGAAGATGATGTTCTCGCCGATGCCCATCACCGAGTTCATGTCGTGGGTGTTGATGAGGGTGGTCATGTTGTATTCGTGGGTGATGCCTTGGATGAGGTCGTCAATGACAAGGGAAGTCTTCGGGTCGAGTCCCGAGTTGGGTTCGTCGCAGAAGAGGTATTGTGGGTTCAAGGCGATGGCGCGGGCTATGGCTACCCGTTTCTGCATGCCGCCGCTTATCTCTCCGGGGTATTTGTTCTCGGCGTCGAGCAGGTTCACGCGGTCCAAGCAGAAGCGGGCGCGCTTGGTGCGGTCGCGCAGGGTGTCGTTGCTGAACATGTTCAGCGGGAACATGACGTTCTCAAGCACGGTCATGGAGTCGAAAAGGGCGGCGCTTTGGAATATCATGCCCATTTCACGCCGCAAGGCGTTGCGTTCTTTCTTGGTCATGGTAAGGAAATCGCGGCCGTCGTAGAGCAGCTCGCCCTTGTCGGGTGTAAGCAGGCCCACGATGCACTTCATCAGCACGGTCTTTCCCGAGCCGCTGCGCCCTATGATGAGGTTGGTCTTCCCGTTCTCGAAGGTGGCGTCTATCTCTTTGAGCACCTTTTTCCCCTCGAATGATTTGTCTATTCGTTTGAGTCCAATCATGGCTTCGACGGTTTTTTTTAGTTTATCTCATAAGCAGCTGGGTGAGTACCAAGTCGGCGAAGAGAATGAGCACGCTGCTGCACACCACCGAGTCGGTGGAGGCTTTGCCCACTTCGAGGGAACCGCCTTCGACGGTGTAGCCGAAGTAGGCCGACACGCTCGAAATGATGAAGGCGAAGAAGAGCGATTTGATGATGCCCGCCCAGATGAACCACTCCACAAACATGTACTGCAAGCCGTATTCCAAGTCGACCGCCGACATGACGCCGCCGAACCAGCAGGCGCAATAGGCGCCGATGATGCCGGCGAAGATGCTGAACGCCACCATGATGGGAATGGTGGTGACCATGGCCAATATCTTGGGCAGTATAAGGTAGTTGGCCGAGTTGATGCCCATGATTTCCAAGGCGTCTATCTGCTGGGTGACGCGCAT
>JAJPYW010000214.1 GCA_021204715.1 Prevotellaceae bacterium | reverse complement strand
TTGCTTCCCGACGTGGGGATGAACACGTTCACCCTGTCGGCGCGGGTGGCGGCTTTCAACGTGGCCGGCGTGGGCTCTCCGGTCAACGTCTGCACAGGGATGGAGCGGCTGCGCAACTCCTCTTCCAAGCCCTTGGTGAACTCGGCCTTGTCGTTGTCTTTCTCATTTACCTTCAAGAAGACGACATTGGCCTTGGGAAACTGGCGTGTGAAATGGTCGTACACTTCCGAATAGAGATACGATTGGGGCGTGTTGATTTGGTAGATGGAGGGATTGCGGTACACCGTGTTGTCCTTCGAGGTGAAAGGAATCACCAAGCGGATGCCCTGTTTGTCGGCGAAGTCGGCCAGCGGCTTGATGTGCTGCGTGTACAAGGGGCCGAAAATGATGTCCATCTCCTTCATCTCGCTCTTGGAGAGCAACCCTTGCAAGGAAGCCGTGGCAGGGCCTGAATGGTAGGTGTGGAGGTCAATGGAAGTACCCGTCCGCTTCAAGCTGTCCATCGCCATCAAGAAACCTTCATAATACTCCACCATGCGGGCCGACTCGCTCTGTGCCGTCCCTTCGGGCAGCAAAGGCAATATCAAAGCCGCCTTGATGGTGCCTATCCGCCGCGCGCTCTTCTGGTTGGCGTTGAACAGCTCCTTGTCGGAAGGCGCGGTTTGCGCCGCCGGCTGTTGTTTCTTCGTGGCTGTCGGGTAGGGGATGCACAGGTAACTGCCTTTCTTTATTTTCGTGCCTCCTTTCAACTCCGGATTGGCCGCTATCAACTCCGCTTCCGTGATGCCGTAAGCGTGGCTGATGCTGTACACCGTCTCCTTCTTCTCCACCCGGTGCATGTCCCGGCAGTTTGACTGCACGGCCGGTTGTATGGACGTGTTGTCCGCAGTGGCGGCCGCCGCGTTGTTGTCGGCCGTATGGCTGTCGGCCGCGGCTGCCTCTTGTGCCGACGGGATGAGAATTACTTGGCCTATGCGGAAGTTCTGCGCGCTCAGTCCGGGATTGGCGTCGCATATCGCCTTGGCCGATACATTGTACTTCACGGTGAGGCGGTAGAGCGTTTCCCCCGCTTCGATGGTATGGTAAGTCTGCGCCTGCACGTTCGAGGCGCCGCGCGGTATGCGCAGCTTGCTGCCGGCATATATCTTCCGCTCGCTGCCCGGATTCAGCTTGATGATGTCGGCTTGGCTCACGCCATACATGCTGGCGATGGAGTAGAGGCTTTGCCCTTTCTCTATGGTATGCAGGAAGTAGGATTGATTCTCTTGCGCGCCCGCGCCCAACGAGCAGGCGGCGGCAAGCGACAAGATGCCCAACAGACGTTTCACCGTTTTCATCCGATAATCCACAAGTTACTATTTAATACTATCCAAAGTCGTTGTACTTGGGGCGGCCCGCTTTCTTTCGGCACCGCCACCGCGTGCAAGTAGCTGCAAAGTTACTAATATGTTCCGTTTTAGCCAAACGTTTAAGTCAAGAAATAAACCTTTTTGGCAAGCACGGCGTGGGATGTACGCTGTCGGTAAATATATGTTACGGCAAAACAGGAATATGTTACGTAGGGAAACCTTTGTGAAACAAACAAAGAGTGTATTAGGAAAATAAATGCTTTACTTTGCAACGTGTAGAAACAGCCCGCCGCCATGCAACTTATACATAAACGCCGCATGCTTTGCACGGCCACGCGCGACGCCTGACAAACAACTGATAAATAAAACGTGAAACCATGAAACTGAAGCAAACATTCGCATCGTTCCCGCTCGCCGCGCTTCTTGCCGCTTGCAGTGCGGGCGCCGGCCAAGGAGACACGCTGCCGGCAGGGAAAGCCCTTTACGACAGTTTTGTCTACACTGTCCATGTGCCCCGGGCAGACGACGACGGCGGCATGGTCAACCCCATACTGCCCGGTTGTTATCCCGACCCCAGCATCTGCCGCGTGGACAGCGACTATTACATAATCAACTCCTCTTTCGCCTTCTATCCGGGCGTCCCCATCTGGCACAGCACCGACTTACTGCATTGGGAGCGGTTGGGCTATGTACTCAACCGTCCCTCGCAGCTCTCTTTCAGCGACGGCTTGCGCATCAGCGGCGGCATCTACGCTTCCGACATCAAGTACAACCCGCACAACAAGCTCTTCTATATGATCACCACCAATGTAGACGGCGTGGGCACCATGTACGTCACCACCGACGACCCCAAGAAAGGAGAGTGGAGCGACCCCGTGCGCTTGCCCGAAGTAGGAGGCATAGACCCCGGCTTTCTCTTCGACACCGACGGCAAGGCCTACATCGTCAACAACGACGCGCCCGCCGGCGAGCCGCTTTACGAAGGCCACCGCGCCATTTGGATACGTGAGTTCGACTGGCGTGCCGGATGCGTCAAAGGGGCGCAGCGGGTTATCATCAACGGCGGCGTGGACATCAGCAAGCACCCCATCTGGATAGAAGGGCCCCACCTTTACCACATTAACGGCCGCTATTACTTGATGGCTGCCGAAGGCGGCACTGGCGACGAACATTCCGAAGTTGTCTTCTCGGCCGGCTCTCCATACGGCCCCTTCAAGCCGTGTGCGGTGAACCCCATCTTGACACAACGCGACTTGCCTGCCGACCGTCCCCATCCCGTCACGTGTGCGGGCCATGCCGATTTGGTCGAGACACCTTGGGGCGACTGGTATGCTGTCTTTCTGGCCGTGCGTCCCTATCATGGCGGGCACGATGTGATGGGGCGGGAGACGTTCATGCTGCCCGTCACTTGGGAAGAGGGGCAGCCCGTCATCCTTCCTGCCGGTTCGGTCATCAACTACCAAAACCGTCCGCTTGCGCCCACGCCGCTTTGGACGGCCGACGGACTGAGCGACGAAGCTTTCTTCATCCGCTCGCCGCGCGAGGCTTTCTTCACTATCGATGAATCCGGCCGCTTGGAATTGGACGCCCGTGACGTAGCGCTCGATTCAGGTAAACAACCCTCGGTCATCGGCCGTTGGATTACCAATAACGTATTCGAGGCCGAGACCGCGCTTCTGTTCAATCCGCAGTCTGCCGACGATTTCGCCGGCATAGCGCTCTTCCATAACGACGGCTCCAACATCCGCTTCGGCAAGACGCATGACGGGCAAGGCAAGCCGTGCTTGAAACTCATCGCTTACAGCAACGGAGAGCTGTACACCGAAATCTCCGTTCCCCTTTCAAAACGGGAGGCGAAGCGCAAGCTGTGGTTGAAGGTAAGCGGCGACGAAGTGGTAAACTACACCTTCTCTTATACGTTCAATCCCGATGCCGGCTGGCGGCAAGCAGGCTCGCCTATTCCCGCCGACTTGCTCAGCACACACACTTCAGGCGGCTTCACGGGCACCATGGCCGGCATCTATGCCACCGCTACGGGGAATGAATAGCCATGCATTATCATCAGCACCACAAACACATTTCTATATAGTAAAATGCACAAGACATTAAGAGTTGAAAGAAAGCGGCGCACCCGTAAAGGGCGCGCCGCTTACTGTATATCATCTATGTGGGGAATCTTCTTCAACATAAACGTTCCGCACTTTCAGTAATTCATCACAAAGATAGGAATTATCTTGTAAGTACGCGCATCAATGAAGAGAATAGTGTCCGTGGTTTGCAGATTATCTTGTCAGGCTATGGCTTTGCTGTTTCTCAAGTTCGTGGCAGGTGACATTCGTTATGGAGTGCATCGCCATGGGAAGGATTGCGGCGTGCAATTCTTGCCGCGCTTATATCACGAGCGTGTTTACCGCCGATGTCTTGTCTTCAACGGGAGACTTGTACCACACGTCAATATCGGCAGGCAATCGCTTCCTTATCTATCTCTTGCCGCCCCAACATGAGGTCAAATAATCTATCTCTAAAATCCATAGCTGTAATGTTACATTGACAACCGGTTAATCTCGGCTCTTATTTGTTCAATTACTTCCTCATTGGCGATTTCTCCATCCAAACTGAACACGATAAAGACATTGCCGCCATATTGCGCTTTAAAAGACTCAAAACTTGCTTTCATCCGTTCAGTCAATGAATAGCTCCCGAAGTTAGCGTTTGCAGTTACGGGCTTGATTTGGATACCAAATGCTTTATCTTTCACGCTAACTATGTAATCAATATCTCCTGCATGATCTAAAGCAGGATCGCTTTCTTCAAATGTTATATCAGGAAACAGTTTGGCCAAGCTGTCATTGACAACCGACTTCTCCCTCAAATAACCGTCGTAAGTGCGGTTTATCGTTAGGTTATAGATATAGTCCATGCAATCTTGTTCGGTCAAATCCCGGAAGGCCGCTTCCCATTCGGGTATGACAACACCGGTTATTTTAGCGTATAACCGTTCTCCCAACTCTTTTAAAACATCGACTGTGATTTTAACGGGATATTTACCTATAGTATATGCGTTGTCGAAATACCATGATTGCCATTCTTCAAAAGAGGCAGGCTGGCACTCACGTATCAGCGCCATGACTGCGCCCACTTTATTGGGTCGTGACAACTGATAGGTCTGGCAAGCATAGTTCAACACCCGTTCCTTTTTGCCGAAATTCATTGAATATTTATCCATACTTATGTAGTAATCAGTTTCTCAAATTTGCTTTTATATTTGAAATCAAAAGAATAGTCCACCTCTGCCAAGCCGTTCTTTAATAAATGTGCATTGATAAAAGTCCTGTTGTCCAAGTATAAATAGCAAAGCAAAAGATGCTTGTCATCATACTTGACGGCATCATAACGCATGAAGACCTTATGGCCTTTTGTCTTTTCCATAAGAAATTGAGTGGCGTCGCCGTTGACCACCGGCTTCTCTTTTATGCCGAGCAACCGTATGGTAAGCCCGTTGTTGAGCACAATCGTGTTGGGCGACAAGACCGCTTTTACAGAAAAGAACTCTTCCCGTTCTTTCTTGTTGTTGTCTATCCGGGAGCCGAACTGCAGTTGCTTGATGTCTAGTTTGTTTTCCATTCTATGCGGGTCTCTGTATATATAAGGTAGGGCTTGCATCCTTTCGGCGACGTCGAAAGTGGAAGTGTCTTTCTTATATATATATTCCGTATCTTCAAACAGTATAGGTTGTACTACTTTCTCATGGTAATACTTCTTATAGTCCGCATTAATCTCATATCCTATGGAGTTACGTTGTAAATTACGCGCGGCCAACGCCGTGGTACCGCTGCCCATGAATGGATCAAACACAGTCTCTCCCACGAAAGAGAACATTTTGATTAAACGGCGCGGCAACTCTTCGGGAAACACGGCAATATGTCCGTCTTGTTTAGCTCCACCAAAGTTCCAATGAGAAGAGAAGAATACATTCCATTCCTCTTTTGTCAATGCCGAACACTCCTTTTGTTGTAGCGTGGGAACGGGGGCTTTGCCTTGTTTTTTGAATAGTAGAATGAACTCATAATCTATTTTTAAGATGCCGTTGCGAGGGTAGGGGAAGCTGCCCATCACGGCGCCTCCTCCTGTGGTGTTCATGGTGGTTTGCTTCTGCCATATAACCGCGCCCATATAGTCCATTCCCATTGTTTCACAGAAACGGATGATTTCCGTCCTGATGGGTATCACCTTGTAGCGTCCGTAATACACCGAGCGGGCGAACTGGTCGCCTATGTTTATACACAAGCGGCATCCGTCATGCAGCACCCTGTTACACTCCGACCATACGCAGTTCAAATTGTTGATATAACTTTCATAACTGTCATGGAAACCGATTTGACCATTATCTCCATAATCTTTCAGTTGCCAATAGGGAGGTGATGTTACAATTAAATGAACCGATTTGTCCGGAACGAGCGAAAGGTTCCGGCTATCGCCGTGTATGAATGTATGTGTTGTCTTTATTTCCATGTCCTGCTATTATAGAAAGATATGTCATTTATACAAATAACGTCATGCTCGCTGCGTCCAAAGATAAAGAGATTTATTATATGACCGCCGTTTTTTGCCAAGAAATTGTAGTGTGACAAGAGAATTGGTTGGTATCACGTTGGCAAAAGAGAGCGAAGATTAAACTTATAAGTTGCATATATGGGATTCATTTATTACC
>JAJPYW010000169.1 GCA_021204715.1 Prevotellaceae bacterium | reverse complement strand
GTGCGCGACAAGCAGAGCGACCGCATCAGCGTGGTGGCGTTGAAACACAACTGGTACTTGGTGTGGAAGTTTATATGGGAGCGCATCGTCATCTGGCGGGCCAACCACTACAAGCGGCACTCCCTCTTCGCCGTCGACATCGCCAATACCGGCACCGACATCACCTCCCTGCCCGAGTTCCGCCAGGCCGACGTGATACACCTGCACTGGATAAACCAAGGCATGCTCTCGCTGAAGAACATCGAGAAGATTTTGGCTTCGGGCAAGCCCGTGGTGTGGACCATGCACGACATGTGGCCCTGCACCGGCATCTGCCATTACGCCGGCAGCTGCACCCTTTACGAACGCGGGTGCCACAACTGCCCCTTCATCTACAACAGCCGCAAGAAAGACCTCTCCTACCGCATATACCATAAAAAGCAGGCATTATACGGGCGTTACAACATCCATTTCGTCACCTGCAGCCTGTGGTTGCAAGGGCTTGCCAAGAAGAGCGGCCTGCTTTGCGGACAACCCGTGACGAGCATCCCCAATCCCATCAACACCAACCTGTTCAAGCCCCACGACAAAGCGCAGGCGCGCGAGAAGTGCCACCTGCCGCAAGGCTCCAAGCTCATACTGTTCGGTTCGGTGAAGATTACCGACAAGCGCAAGGGCATCGACTACTTGGTCACCTCCTGCAAGTTGCTGGCCGAACAACATCCCGGGCTGAAAGAGACGCTCGGCGTGGTGGCTTTCGGCAACCAGTCGAAACAGTTGGAGAACCTGCTGCCCTTCAAAGTCTATGCCCTGCCTTACGTCATGGACGAGCACCAGTTGATAGACATCTACAACGCCGTCGACATTTACGTCACCCCCTCGTTGGAAGACAACCTGCCCAACACCATCATGGAAGCCATGGCGTGCGGCATCCCTTGCGTAGGCTTCAACGTGGGCGGCATCCCCGAGATGATCGACCACCTGCACAACGGCTACGTGGCGCAGTACAAGTCGGCCGAAGACTTTGCCAACGGCATCTATTGGATATTGACCGAGCCCGACTATGCCAACCTTTCCGAACAAGCCTGGCGCAAAGTGGCCGGCCACTACTCCGAGAGCGTCGTGGCAAGACGCTACACCACGTTGTACAACCAAATCACGGGAAAGGATGCGTGACGCCGCCTGTGGAACCGACGCGGGCAGTGACCGCGCCACTGTCGCCTTGGGCGCCCCTCACGCATCCGCCGCGCCCCTTTTCAGCGTTATTACCGTCTGCTACAACGCCGAAGCCACGTTGGAAGCAACCCTTGAAAGTGTCCTTTCACAAAGCTGCCCCCATGTAGAGTATATCGTGATAGACGGCGCCTCCACCGACGGCACAAAAGCCATCATCGAGCGATACAAGACGCGCCTCGCCCACGTGGTGAGCGAGCCCGACGAAGGCCTGTACTACGCCATGGACAAAGGCATCCGCCTCGCCACGGGCCGTTACCTCTGCTTCCTCAATGCCGGCGACACCTTTCACGAAACCGATACCTTACGGCAAGCAACTGACAAGTTGGAACAATATATAAAGGAGCGGACACAGCCCGGGCAAAACACGGAACAGAACTTGAAAGAGCGGGAGCTCCGCCCGCTTTCTATCCCTGACCGGTTATGGCCCGATGTAATCTACGGCGAGACCGCCTTGGTCGACGGCAACCGGCGTTTCCTGCGCATGCGCCGCCTCTCCGCCCCCGACAAGCTCACTTGGAAAAGCTTCAAGCAAGGCATGCTCGTCTGTCACCAAGCCTTTTGGCCCAAGCGCGGATTGGCCGTGCCTTACGACCACCGCTACCGTTATTCGGCCGATTTCGACTGGTGCGTGCGCATCCTCAAGCGTGCCGCCACCACCCTCAACACCCGCCTTGTCTTGGTCGATTACTTGGCCGAAGGCATGACAACCCGCCACCACAAGCGCAGCCTTTGGGAACGCTTTCGCATCATGACACGCCACTACGGATGGTGCGGCACGCTGCTGCACCACCTGTGGTTCGCCTTTAGGTGGGTGGTGAAGCGCTGACCTGCGGCCGGCGCTTCACGCCGCTTTACTTCACTTCCAAGCGACGCGTCAGTTCCTCCACACCTTTCGAGGCACCCGTCTGTATCACCTCTATGTGGCGGTAAGAGTGCGTGTCCACCGGCTTGGGGTCTATGAGATACACATCCGCTTTCTGGGGCACGTAATGCAGCAACCCCGCGGCGGGATAAACGTTCATCGAAGTGCCTATGATGACAAATATATCCGCTTTCTCCACATAGTCTATGGCCCTCTCTATTTCGGGCACCGCCTCGCCGAACCACACGATGAACGGGCGCAGCGGGCTGCCGTCGCCGGCCTTGTCGTCGGCGCGCACCTCATACTCCTCGGGCTTGAGTTCCTTCACATAGTACGGGTTGTAAGGGTCGCGGCTGGAGCACACCTTGGTAAGCTCGCCGTGCAGGTGAATCACATGGGTGCTGCCCGCGCGTTCGTGTAGGTTGTCTATATTCTGCGTCACCACCGTCACGTTGAAATAACGTTCCCATCCGGCCACCCCTACATGGCCGGGATTCGGTTTCACCTCGAGCAACTGCTTGCGGCGCTCGTTGTAAAAGCGTGTCACCAATTCCGGGTCGCGCTCGTAGCCTTCGGGCGTGGCCACCTGCTCCACGGGATATTGGTCCCACAGTCCGCCCGCGTCGCGGAACGTGCTGATACCACTCTCGGCGCTCATGCCCGCACCCGTCAAAACCACCAAGTTTTTCTTGTTGTCTTTCATACCGTCCTCCATTTATCGGTTTACTACTACATCGTGCTGCCAAAGTTAGGGATTTTTACAGCAAAATAAAGCGTCATGAGAAAAAATTAAAGAGCAAGGCGTGTACATTTCAAATAAAAGGCGTACTTTTGCCACTCGATGACAGCACATAAGCTCCGCATACAGTTAAAACAACAAATAATAAACAAAATGAAGAAAGTAACATTCTTAATGGTTATCGCCACAGGTGCCCTTTTGGCATCATGTACACAAAGCCCCAAAGCCAATTTGAAAACCGACGTGGACACACTTTCCTACGCCATCGGCATGGCGCGCACGGAAGGGTTGGACCAATACTTGTTGCAACAAGGAGTTGACTCCACGCAAATGGCCGATTTCATGAGAGGCTTCCTTGAAGGATCCCGCAAGATTGACGGGAAAGACAACGCCTATCTCATAGGTCTGCAGATAGGGCAGATGGTGGGCAAACAATGGGTAGAAGGCTTCAACCGCCAGCTCTTCGACGGCGACTCCCTCAAGACCGTCAGCCGCGAGAACTTGCTTGCCGGTTTCGTGGCGGGAGTGACAAAGAACTACAAGGTGATGCAAAAAGATTCCTGCGAGTATGCCGTGCAGAACTTGATGCAGAGCGTAAGAGACAACTACCTCAGCGAGAAGTATGCCGACAACAAAGCCGCCGGCGAGGAATACTTGGCCCAAAACAAAGATAAAGAAGGCGTGGTCACCACCCCAAGCGGGCTCCAGTACAAGGTAATCACCGAAGGCAAAGGCGACATTCCCGGCGAGAAAGACCAAGTGAAGGTAAACTACCGCGGCACGTTGATCGACGGCACCGAGTTCGACAGCTCGGCCAAGCGCAAAGACAAAGACGGCAACCCCATGCCCGCCTCCCTGCGTGTGAACCAAGTCATCAAAGGCTGGTCGGAAGCCTTGCAGATGATGCCCGTAGGCTCCAAGTGGGAGCTTGCCATCCCCTACGACCTTGCCTACGGAAACCGCGAGAGCGGCGCCCTCATCAAGCCCTTCTCGGCGCTCCTTTTCGAGGTCGAGTTGGTAGGAATAGGTAAATAAAGATACTTTCCCGTCCCTGCGGGGATGGGAAAGATTGTCCATAAACACCAATATTTTTCTAAATTTTTCCCGCTTATTGCAGATAAATAAAAATAAAGTCCTACATTTGTTTACTTTTTGACAATAAACGTACTTTATACACATTTGCTATGATGGAAAAAATAGACAATCTTGACCGGCAGATATTGGAGATCATCTCCCAGAATGCCCGTATCCCCTTCAAAGACGTAGCCGCCGAGTGCGGCGTATCGCGCGCGGCCATTCACCAACGCGTACAGCGCCTCATCGACTTGGGCGTGATTACCGGCTCCGGCTATCACGTCAACCCCAAGACGTTGGGTTACCGCACCTGCACCTACGTAGGCATCACCCTTGAAAAGGGCTCCATGTACAAAGCGGTTGTAGCCCAGTTGCAGAATATACCCGAAATCGTGGAGTGCCATTTCACCACCGGTCCGTACACCATGCTCACCAAGCTCTACGCCCGCGACAACGAACACCTTATGGACCTGCTCAACAACAAAATGCAGGAGATTCCCGGCGTCGCCTCCACAGAGACTTTGATATCATTGGAACAGAGCATCAAGAAAGAGATACCCATCTGCCCGGAATAAGCGGTGAGCGCCACTGTTACGGCTGTAGAGGGAAGAAGCCGCGTCAAAACAAAGCACAACAATATGATTGGGGGTGTGTTGGAAGACACATCCCCTTTCTTTATCTACCCCGTCCGCTATATTTAACAAACTAAAATGAAATATCCACTTGACAGATATTGTTACGGTATTATAAAAAGGCGTTCCATTAGAGAAAAATTTCTTTAATGCGATACGCATTTCAAAATAAAACAGTACTTTTGTACACGTCAAAGAAGGGCATGCCCGGAAGTGACGCTACAAGCTAAAGGTAAAGAGACAATAAACCAAAATACCCAAAATTTAAATTCAAAAGAAATGGCAAAATTAGATTTAAGCAAGTACGGCATCAAAGACGTGAAGGAAGTTATCCACAATCCGTCTTACGATGTTTTGTTCCAAGAAGAGACCAAAGCCGGATTGGAAGGTTTTGAAGTAGGCCAATTGACAGAGCTGGGTGCAGTGAACGTAATGACCGGCATCTACACCGGGCGTTCTCCTAAAGATAAATTCTTTGTGATGAATGAAGCCAGCAAGGACACTGTATGGTGGACATCCGACGAGTATAAGAACGACAACAAGCCCTGCTCTGAGGCAGCTTGGGCCGACTTGAAGGCCAAGGCGGTGAACCAGCTCAGCGGCAAGCGCTTGTTCGTGGTAGATACCTTCTGCGGCGCCAACGAAGGCACCCGCTTGAAAGTGCGCTTCATCATGGAAGTGGCATGGCAGGCCCACTTCGTGAAGAACATGTTCATACGTCCCACCGAGGAAGAGTTGGCCGCTTACGGTGAACCCGACTTCGTTACTTTCAACGCTTCCAAGGCCAAGGTGACCAACTACAAGGAGCTCGGCCTCAACTCCGAGACCGCTACCGTGTTCAACCTGAAGACCAACGAGCAAGTCATCCTCAACACGTGGTACGGCGGCGAGATGAAGAAAGGCCTCTTCTCCATTATGAACTACATCAACCCGCTGCGCGGCATCGCCTCCATGCACTGCTCTGCCAACACCAACATGGAAGGCACCGACACGGCCATCTTCTTCGGCCTCTCCGGAACAGGCAAGACCACCCTTTCCACCGACCCGAAGCGCCGTCTTATCGGCGACGACGAGCACGGCTGGGACGATGAGGGCGTGTTCAACTATGAAGGCGGCTGCTATGCCAAGGTCATCAACCTCGACAAGGACAGCGAGCCCGACATCTACAACGCCATCAAGCGCGACTCGCTGCTTGAGAACGTTACGGTAGACGCTGCCGGCAAGATCGATTTCACCGACAAGAGCGTCACCGAGAACACCCGCGTGTCCTATCCCATCTACCACATCGACAACATCGTCAAGCCCATCTCCAAGGGGCCGCACGCACACCAAGTAATCTTCCTTTCGGCCGACGCCTTCGGCGTATTGCCTCCCGTATCCATTCTGTCGCCCGACCAGGCACAGTACTACTTCCTTAGCGGATTCACCGCCAAGTTGGCCGGCACGGAACGCGGCATCACCGAGCCCACGCCCACCTTCTCCGCCTGCTTTGGCGCAGCCTTCCTTTCGCTGCACCCCACGAAGTATGCCGAAGAGTTGGTCAAGAAGATGAACAAGGTAGGTGCCAAGG
>JAJPYW010000135.1 GCA_021204715.1 Prevotellaceae bacterium | reverse complement strand
ATCCGTGCAGGGGCTCGTCGAGCACCAACAGTTCGGGGTCTTTCACGAAAGCGCGCGCCAAGAGCGCCAAGCGTTGCTCCCCGCTGGAGAGTGTCAGGAAGGGGCGCGTTTCCAAGGCGGCGATGCCGAAGATGTCCATCCACCAACGGCAGGCGTCCATCTGTCCGGGGTGCGGACGCTTGTACAGGCCGATGCTGTCGTGCAGGCCGGAAGCCACGATTTCAATGGTAGGCAGGTTTTTCAAGTAGGCGCGGTGCATCTCCGGGCTGACGTAGCCTATGTGTTTCTTGATTTCCCAGATGCTCTCGCCCGTGCCGCGCTTGCGCCCGAAAAGGGAGATGTCGCAGGCATACGACTGGGGGTTGTCGGCGCAGACCAAGCTGAGCAACGTAGACTTGCCAGAGCCGTTCTCGCCTGAGAGCGCCCACTTCTCGCCCCGCTTCACACACCAGTCCAACGCGTTCAAAATGGTGCGGTCGCCGTAGCGTATGCTCACCTTGTTGAGCCTGACCACTTCGTCGGACACAAAATTGACGTTCTTGTAAGGATACTCCTTCACCCGCTGACGGAGGGCGGCAAAGAGCGGCGCGTCCTTCTCCTTGCGGATGGCATCGCGTGCTTGAAAGGCCTCTAAATAGGCGGCGCGCGTCATCTTGGCGCACACCCTGCCCTCTACCACCGGCACCACGTGCGTAAGGAAGGCGGGAATGTCTTCGAGCATGGAGAGCACCAACACCAACTGCACGGGAATCATCTTGGTAATGCGCTCCAAGAGATTGTAGAGTAGCCGGCGCGCGGCGGCGTCCAAGCCGATGAAAGGATTGTCCAATATCAACACGCGCGGCGCGGCAAGCAGCACCTTCACCAATTGGAACTTGCGCAACTCACCGCTGCTCAGCAGGATAATCTTCTTGTCCAAGAGGGGTGCCAGCTGAAACATATCCATGAGCGCCGCCGACCACTCGCCTTGGGGCACCGGCCCCAACAGCTCGCTGACCAACGGCACGTCTTCTTGGTCGTGCGCGTTCCAGCGCTGCTGGTAATAGTAGTTGGCGTCGGCCGAACCGTAAGTATCCCGGAAGGTGATGTACTTGATGTTCTCATACACCCTTGTAGACGTGGAGGGCGTGAAATCGAAGGCGAGCGTGCCGCCGCGCAAGGGGTAGTTGCCGATGAGCAAGTCCACCGCAAGGCTCTTGCCCGCACCGTTCGCGCCCACAATGGCTACATGCTCGCCGGCAAGCAGGTCTATGCTCGCAGGCAGGGGCAAGCGCACCAACGGGTTGCGTGCCACGCCGTCTGTCAACTGTATGGTATGTTGCTGTTCCATGCTGTGCAAATCTTTAAAAACAACCTGTCATTACCTTTTTTACAGCCGCTTCAACGCCAACTTGATGACCTGCTCTATGGTGGCCGAAGGCTCCTCTTTGAGAATGGCCTGCACCACCTTGGCCGACGGCGCCTGCGCGAAGCCCAATATGGTGAGCGCGCTCACTGCCTCCTGCTGCACTTGCAAGCCCCCGGCAGGCAGCGCCGCGCCGGACACGGCGGCACCGCCGGCATCCGCGGCACCCCCTTTTATCTTGTCTTTCAAGTCGACGATAACACGCTGTGCCGTCTTCAAGCCGATGCCTTTGACGCTCTTCAAGAGATTGGTGTCGCCCGTGCTGATGACATTGACGAGTTCGGCCGGCGACAAGGCCGACAGAATCATGCGGGCCGTATTCCCGCCGATGCCCGAAACCGATATGAGCAATACAAACAACTCCCGTTCCTGTTTGCCCGCGAAGCCGTAGAGCACGTAGGCATCCTCCCGGATAGCCTCGTAGATGTACAGCTTGCATTCCTTCTTGCCTTGAATGGCCGAATAGGTGTTCAAGGAGATATTGGCGGTGTAACCCACCCCGTTACAATCTATGACGGCGGTCGCCGGCGTCAGCTCGGCAAGCTCGCCACGAATATATTCAATCATAACCTGTCACTGTCATGTTCTCTATTGTCATTACTGCTCCGGCGCCACAAACGCGTCCATGCCGCCGCTCAGCCAAGTGTGTTGTTCCCCTTTCTCGTCGGTGTAGATAAAGCAAGCCTCCACACCGGGCAAGCTGTCCACCAATTGCCGGGAGGCCTCCAAACCCATCACCATGAAAGCGGTGGCGTAGGCGTCGGCCGTCATGCAATCGGGCGCGACGACCGTCGACGAGAGGATGCTGCGCTGCACGGGATAGCCCGTGCGGGGATCAATGGTATGGGCGTATTTCTTGCCGTCGCGGTAGTAGAAGTTACGGTAATTGCCCGATGTGGCGATGGCCGTGTCGGTGAGGCGGAGCACCAATTCAAGCTCTTGGTTCACCGCAAGCGAGTCGTCCACCGGCTTGTTCACGCCGATGCGCCAAAGCGAGCTGCCGGGGTTCTGCCCGCCTACCACCACTTCGCCGCCAATGTCGACCATGAAGTTGTCCACCCCCAAGCGGCGCAGCAGCTGCGCCACCACGTCCACCGCATAGCCCTTGGCAATGGCGCTGCAGTCAAGCAGCACGCGTCCGTCCTGCTTCACCACCTTCCCTTCGGGTGAAAGGGACACCTTCCGGTAGCCCGTCAACTCCAAGAGACTGTCCACCATGGCCTCGTCGGGGAACGCTCCTTGCTTGAAGCCGAAGCCCCAAGCGTTTACAAGCGGGGCCACGGTGATGTCGAAAGCGCCGTCCGTCACCGCCGATATCTCCATGCTGCGCTTGAACACGTTGGTGAAGAGCGTGTCGGGCACGACGTCCTCGTTGCGGTTCACCCGCGCGATGACCGACGTGTCGTTGAAGGGCGACAGCGAGCCGTCGAAGTGCTGCAAAGCCTCCTCTATCTCGGCTTTCAAGTCCTCCTTGTTTTGGTATGTAATGGAATAGACGGTGCCGAACACCATGCCCGAGGCCGTGCGGTAAGGCACCGGCGCGTTGTGCCGCGCCAATATCCACACGGTGGCGAGCAAGAGCAAGGCCACCCAAATAAATGCTTGTCTGTTCTTTTTCATCGGTTGCTGTTTTAATAGTGAAAGAATGTCTTAAAAAGGCAGTTTATATATAAAGGTATAGGAGATGCCCATTTTGGTGCCCTCGCAATGGCGTCCGTAGCCGGGCGTGTACCACGGCACGGCATGCTCGTCGGCCTTGGTGGAGATGTCGAACTTGAAGCGCACCGCCCACCCCATGAAAATGGGGCCGGCGATATGGGCGCGCAACCCTATGCAAAACTCAAACCACTGCATGGTGGCCTTCATGCCCTTGTAGTCGTAGGGAACGGTGCCGCCCCACACATCGTCCTCCATATTGGGGTTGATGGTGCCTCCGTAGACGTCGTCCTCCACCGAAAGCGAGGAGACGTCGTACTTGAAGCGGCTCACTCCATAGCGCAAGCCCACGAGCAGCTTGTGCTGGAAGGCTTTTTGGGAAAAGGCGTTGTAGTCTACGCCCACACGGAAATAAGGCGCCGCGGTCTTGTAATGAGAGCCGCCATCGCTCCATGAGTCAATCTTGGCATAGCCCACTTCCACCGTTGGCAGCAGGATGTTCTTCAAGTTGACGTCGGCCGACACTTCTACGGTGAGCGCGTCGTTGCCCACCGCGTAGCTGCCCGGCCCCCACAAGTCCACCCCCACGGAGTAGCCGTTCAAAAGCGGGTACACAATGCGGGTGGCCTGCTTCTCCTTGCGCTTCTTCTCCTTCTCCCAAGCCTGTGCCTTGGCAGGATCGCTCGTGACGACGGCGCGCCCTTCGCGCATCACCACCGACGAACCGTGCTCCTGCGCCCGTAGCGGCGGGGCACACCAAGCGGCAGCCAAGAGCAGACTAATAGAAAAGCCTAAGATTTTCCGTACCATAAATATCGGCGTCGGCGGTGGCAATGGAAAGGGAATCGAGCACGTGGCGGCTGTAGCGCACGCTGCTGACGGCCTGCTTCATTTGGTAGCCGCAATCCATAGAGAGGAAATAAGGCGTGTTGGTCTGGCGCACCACGAGCGTGTCGCGCAGGCGGCCGCCGTAGTTCAGCACGAAGACGGTGGAGTCGGCCGTGTAGCGCAGCGGAAGCGTCAGCGAGGTGACGTTCTTCTGGTTGTTCAAGATGACCGAATCCGTGCCTATGGCCGTCACGGTGAGCGAGTCGATGGTGTCCTGATGCAGGGTGTTCCACTCCTCGGAAGGCATTTTATACACGCCGCACACCATCGAAGCCCGCGCCGAGAGTGAGCAGTCTTCATCTTGCGAGCAGGAGGCGATTCCCCCCACAAGCGGGGAGGCGAGGGTGGCGAACAGCAGTAAGCGGGTAAATCTTTTCATTGTTACATCGTTTTTTAAGGAGTCGGGGCGTCGAGTCTCTTGGCTATCTGGTAGCGGTTCCTTTCGGGCGCGTTGCGCGACACAAGCTCGCCCAAGAAACCGGCCACGAAGAGTTGCGTGCCGATGATCATTGCCGTGAGCGACAAGTAGAAGTAAGGCGATTCAGTGACCAAGCGGTAGTGCAGGCCATGGTACATGCAGTAGAGTTTGCCCGCCCCCACCACCACCACGGCAATGAAGCCGAGGATGAACATGAGCGAGCCCAACAGACCGAAGAAGTGCATGGGCTTCACCCCGAAGGTAGACAAGAACCAAAGCGACAGCAAGTCGAGGTAGCCGTTCACGAAGCGGTTCAATCCAAACTTGGTCTTGCCGTATTTGCGGGCCCTGTGACGCACTTCCTTCTCGCCGATGCGCGTGAAGCCGGCGTTCTTGGCCAAATAGGGAATGTAGCGGTGCATCTCCCCATACACCTCGATGTTCTTCACCACTTCGAGGCGGTAGGCCTTCAGCCCGCAATTGAAATCGTGCAGGTTGTGTATGCCCGACACGCGGCGTGCCGTGGCGTTGAAGAGCTTGGTGGGCAAGGTCTTTGAAAGAGGGTCGTAGCGCTTTTTCTTCCAACCCGACACGAGGTCGTAACCCTCTTGGGTTATCATGCGGTACAGGGCCGGAATCTCGTCGGGACTGTCCTGCAAGTCGGCGTCCATGGTGACGACCACCCCGCCCCGCGCCTGCTCGAAGCCGCAGTAAAGTGCGGGCGACTTGCCGTAATTACGGCGGAACTTGATGCCGCGCACCACCCCGGGCGCCCGCCCGCCAAGGCGCTCTATCACCTGCCAAGAGCCGTCCGTGCTGCCGTCGTCCACAAAGATGACCTCCCACGTATAGCCCCCGGCGGTCATTACGCGCTCAATCCATGCGAAGAGCTCTTCGAGCGACTCCTCTTCGTTGTACAAAGGTATGATTACCGATATATCCATAACATTCAACAGTTCCTGACCATTCCAGCGCCCCGTTTACCGCACGCCTCCGCCGCCGCGCCAACCGTCCGTGGAAGCGTCGCCGCGCTTACGCCGGCGCATCACCACCAAGGCCGTGGGAATGGCCAACACAATGCCGAAGAACACATTCGACCAGAGCAGCTGCAGCACAATGTCCACCGGCGTGAGCCGTGAAGCCGCGTCCATGGCCTCGCGCAGCATGTCCGCGTAAGGTGCCAACCCACTGTTGTCCCCGGCAAGCATGGCTTCCACTTGGCTTTGGTATGCGTTCAAGAGGAAACCGTGGTCGATGAAGCGGAAATACAGAAAGTGGGCCACCGCCACAAGCAACGCCGCGAAAAGATACATGAACACCGTGAACGACCATGCGTGCATAAAGCCGATGACACCCCCGCAAACGGCGTTGCGGTACAGACGCACGAAGTAGTAGCCCAAGAAAGGCACGCACAACGTGAGCCCCACGAAAAGGAAAGAGAGCGAAGGCACGCGCATGCCCAAGGGGAAAAGGAAGAACTTGAGAATCCAAAATCCTCCCATGTAAGTGCCCAATAGCATGGCATACCGCTGCAAGTAACTCCTGTTTTCAGCCATCTTTCCTCAAATATAGCGCAAAGGTATAAATAATATTGGTTATGGGCGACCGCCGGCCGTTAAAGTTGAAAAAACTAAGGACAAAGTATTGTCTGTTCGGTATTTTTGGCTACCTTTGCAGCCGCTAACATGGGTAAGCCCTATACGGCCAGCTCCCTTCGAATCCTCCAGGGCTTGATCG
>JAJPYW010000161.1 GCA_021204715.1 Prevotellaceae bacterium | reverse complement strand
CCATTCCCATGCATATCGCCGCTACCTGCCTGCACTATGGGCAGGAGGCTTTCGAAGGATTGAAGGCTTTCCGGGGCAAGGACGGCAAGGTGCGCATTTTCCGCTTGGAGGAGAACGCCGCCCGCCTGCAGGCCACCTGCCGGGGCATCTTGATGCCCGAGCTCTCCACGGAGCGCTTCCGCGAGGCGGTATTGAAAGTGGTGAAGCTCAACGAGCGTTTCATCCCGCCTTACGAGTCGGGCGCTTCGCTCTATATCCGTCCGCTGCTTGTGGGCACGGGCGCGCAGGTGGGGGTACATCCAGCAGGCGAGTATCTCTTCCTTATCTTCGTCACGCCGGTAGGCCCCTATTTCAAGGGCGGCTTCTCTACCAATCCCTACGTCATCATCCGCGAGTACGACCGCTCGGCACCGCTCGGCACGGGCATGTTCAAGGTGGGCGGCAACTATGCGGCCAGCTTGCGCGCCAACAAGAAGGCGCACGACTTGGGCTATGCCTGCGAGTTCTATCTTGACGCCCGCCAGAAGAAATACATCGACGAGTGTGGCGCCGCCAACTTCTTCGGCATCAAGGATAATACTTACGTCACGCCGAAGTCTACTTCCATCCTGCCTTCGGTCACCAACAAGAGCTTGATGCAGCTTGCCGAGGACATGGGCATGAAGGTGGAACGCCGCGCCATTCCCGAAGAGGAGCTCTCCACGTTCGAGGAGGCAGGCGCTTGCGGCACGGCGGCCGTCATCAGCCCCATAGAACGCATCGACGACTTGGAGAACGGCAAGTCATACGTCTTCGCCAAAGACGGCAAGCCCGGCCCTGTCTGCACGAAGCTCTACAACAAGCTGCGCGCCATTCAGTATGGCGACGAGCCCGACACGCACGGCTGGGCAACTGTTATGGAGTAATGGGTAAAGGCAAGTTGGTGAAATTTGCCGAGATGGCGGGCTTTCCGCACGTGTTCCAGTGTGCGGACGCGGTCGGGGGCGCGCCATTCGCGCTGCAAGGGACATGGGGCTCGTTCTTCGGCAACGACCGTCCCATTGTTTTGGAATTGGGCTGCGGACGGGGTGAATACACCGTGGGACTGGCACGGCTCTTCCCGGAGAAGAACTTCATAGGCACCGACATCAAAGGAGCCAGAATGTGGACGGGTGCCAAGGAGTCATTGGAAGCGGGAATGAAGAACGTGGCTTTCCTGCGCACCCGCATCGAGTTCATCGACCGCTTCTTCGCACCGGGCGAAGTGAGCGAGATTTGGCTCACCTTTCCCGACCCGCAGATGAAGAAGGCCACCAAGCGCATGACTTCCACCTTCTTTTTAGAGCGTTACCGCCACTTCTTGGTGCCTGACGGCTTGATTCACCTGAAGACCGACAGCCTGTTCCTCTTTACCTACACCCACTGCATGGTGCAGGCCAACGGCTTGCCCGTGGAAGCATTGACCGCCGATTTGTATCACTCCCCTTGGGCCGACGTGGTGCGCAGCATCCGCACCTACTACGAGCGGCAGTGGATGGACCGGGGCATCGACATCAAGTACATTGCCTTCCGCCTGCCCCAAGCGGGAGAACTGAAAGAGCCCGATGTGGAGATTCCGCTCGACGAATACCGCAGCTACAACCGCGGCAAGCGCAGCGGGTTGCAGACGGCCAAGTAGCGGAAATACAAAAATGAAACAGCCGCTATACCTATTATATATATAGCGACGGGCAAACAACATCAGCAACCATGACGTTATATCCTAAATTGATTCTCGACGCACTCGCCACCGTGCGTTATCCCGGTACCGGCAAGAACTTGGTGGAAGCCGGAATGGTGGCCGACAACCTGCGCATCGACGGCATGCGCGTCGGCTTCTCCTTGGTTTTCGACAAGCCGACGGATCCCTTTATGAAGTCGATTCTCAAGGCCGCCGAGCGGGCCATACACACTTTTGTGTCACAAGAGGTGGAAGTGACCATTGCCACCGAAAGCCGGCAAGCGGCACGTCCCGAGCCGGGCAAGCTGCTGCCGGGTGTGAAGAACATCGTGGCCGTATCGTCGGGCAAAGGGGGTGTGGGCAAGTCCACGGTAGCGGCCAACTTGGCCATCGCCTTGGCGAAATTAGGCTATAAGGTAGGGTTGCTCGACGCCGACATTTTCGGCCCTTCCATACCCAAGATGTTCCACATAGAAGACGCCCGTCCCTACGCCGAGCGCGTCGATGGACGCGACCTCATCATCCCCATTGAGCAATATGGCGTCAAGCTGCTCTCCATCGGCTTCTTCGTAGACGCCGGCCAAGCCACCTTGTGGCGCGGGGGCATGGCCAGCAACGCTTTGAAGCAATTGGTGGGCGATGCCTGTTGGGGCGACTTGGATTATTTCATACTCGACACACCGCCGGGCACGAGCGACATACACCTCACGCTGTTGCAGACGCTGGCCATTACCGGTGCGGTCATTGTGAGCACGCCCCAGCAGGTGGCGTTGGCCGACGCGCGTAAAGGCGTGAACATGTACACCAACGAGAAAGTGAACGTGCCTATTTTGGGCTTGGTGGAGAACATGGCTTGGTTCACGCCCGCCGAGCTGCCCGAAAACCGCTACTACCTCTTCGGCAAGGAGGGATGCAAGCAGCTGGCCGAAGAGATAGGCGTTCCTTTATTGGGCCAAATACCCATTGTGCAAAGCATCTGCGAGAGCGGCGACGCCGGCAAGCCCGCCGCACTCGACGAGAACACCGTAACCGGCCGCGCCTTCCTGCAATTGGCCGCCGCCGTGGTGCGCCAAGTAGACAGGCGCAACATCGAGGCGGCGCCTACGAGGATTGTGGAGACACACTGACCTCACGCGCGCTTCAGCGTTACACCACCACCCTTTCACCAAGCAGCTTGGCCATGGCGCTATGCAGCTTGCCCAACTCCGTGTAACGTTTCATCAGCACTTCACACCGCGTTTGGTCGTCCGCCGCCGATGTCTCTTTCAACGTGGCGAGGATGTGGTTCATCTCCACCCCGACGATGGCATACTTGAAGTTAACAAGCAGGGAGGGTACCAACTCTTCCAACCGTTCCCCGTCCGTCACGATGGTCTGGTTCTTGAAGTGGTATTTGCTCAGCTGGTAACGGTTGCTTATCAACTCCACGCAGAGCTTGCTGATGCCGGCGTCGGGATGTGCGAGGAAGAAACGTTCCGCCGAAAAGCCCTCGTCATGGATGTGTGCGGCGGCCTCGGCCAATACTTGCCGGTGCAGCGGGTTGTGGAAAGCGAGCCCGTCGGCCTTTAAATCGTTCGCGATATACTCCGTCACGGTGACAGGCACTTCCTTGCCATCCTCATCGGTCACGTTGCAGAAAATGCGCTCCCCATAACGCACCACCAACTGCAAGATGAGCCGCTCGTATTTGTAAAACTCCTCGCCTTCTTGGGCTTGCGGCGGGGGTGCTTGCACCGGCCCGGGCGCGGGTGCCTCTATCTCTTGGGGAGGCGGCGGCGCATCGGCGGGCACGCCGTCGGGAACAGGAACATTCCCCGCAGCAGCCGCGGCGTTGCCGGCTGCCACATCATCGGCACCGGTTCTTGCCGCACCCGCTCCCCGATAGTCGCGCCCGGCTTGCGCGGCACGCCGCCCGGCCTGCGCTTCCCGCCGTTTGGCCACTTCAGAAACAAGCAGTTTGTCTTCCATGTCCAACAGCTGGGCACACTCCTTGATGTAGACATCGCGCACAATGGCCTCGGGTATCACCGAGATGCTCTGCACCAAGTTGGCGATCAATTCGGCCCGTTTGATGGGATCCTTCCCGGCATCTTTCAGCAACAAACCGGCCTTGAAGCGGATAAAGTCCGTTTCATGTTCCCGGATAAACGTCTGGAACTCTTCGGCGTTGTGCTTGCGGGCGAACGAATCGGGATCTTCCCCGTCGGGCAAGAGACACACCTTGATGTTCATTCCCTCTTCCAACAACATGTCGATGCCGCGCAGGGAAGCCTTGATGCCCGCCTCGTCGCCGTCGTAGAGCACGGTCATGTTGCTCGTGAAACGGCGCACCATGCGTATTTGCCCCGGCGTGAGCGACGTGCCCAACGAGGCCACCACATTCTCCACACCCGCTTGGTGCATGGAAATCACATCGGTATAGCCCTCCACCAAGTAACACCGCTCCTGCTTCACAATGGCTTTCTTGGCGAAGAAGATGCCATACAGCTCGTTGCTCTTGTGGTATATTTCCGATTCGGGCGAGTTCACATACTTCACCTTCACCCCTTTGGTGGCGCCGGCCAGCACCCGTCCGCCGAATGCCACCACCTTGCCCGACAGCGTATGCACCGGAAAGATGACACGCCCCCGGAAACGGTCGCGCAAACGGTGGTCGTCGGTCTCGTAGCAAAGCCCCGTCTTGATGAGGAACTCCCGCTTGTACCCGCTCTTGATGGCCTCCTCGGCCTAGGCGTCATGGATCTCGTTGCTGTAGCCCAACTGGATCTTTTCTATGTTGTCGTCGCGGAAGCCGCGGCTGCGGAAGTAGGCCATGCCGATGCTGCGCCCGTCTACATGGTTGTGCAGCGTGTTGCGGAAATAGTCGCGGGCAAACTGGTTTACGATGAAAAGACTTTCCCGCTCGCCCTGCGCTATCTTCTCCTCGTCGGAAAGCTCCCGCTCCTTCACCTCGATGCCATACTTCTTGCCCAAATACTTCAACGCCTCGGGGTAAGTCATCTGCTCGTGTTCCATGATGAAATGCACCACGCTCCCCCCTTTGCCGCAGGCGAAACACTTGCACACACCCTTGGAAGGCGACACGTAAAACGAAGGCGTCTTGTCGTCGTGAAACGGACAAAGGCCCACATAGTTCGCCCCCCGCTTGCGCAGCGTCACGAAGTCCGACACCACATCCACAATCTGTGCGGCATCCAATATCCGGTTGATGGTAGCTTGGTCAATCATTCAAAAAAAAAACGGCCTTACATTCCGCCAGTGCGAATATAGTGAAACTCTCCCATTAAACGGTCAAAACAATCAAAGAATTGTACAAGGACAACCGATTTATTTGTAACCAAATACGATAAAACCGTTTAAGTCATCATCGGTGCGCTTAAACGGTTTTATAATATTCGGAAGCAGGCAACGCTCAGCAACAGCCTGAATGGTTCCGAAACCGGCCGCCTTTCCTTTAATCGATTATCTCAAACCCACAATAGGGTACAAGTGCTTTGGGGATGCGGATGCCTTCGGGGGTTTGGTTGTTTTCGAGCAGGGCGGCCACGATGCGCGGCAGGGCAAGGGCGGAACCGTTCAAGGTGTGGCACAGTTCAATCTTCTTGCCGGCGGTGCGGTAGCGGCACTTCAGGCGGTTGGCTTGGTAGGTGTCGAAGTTGGAGACAGAGCTTACTTCGAGCCAACGTTTCTGGGCCTCGCTGTAGACCTCGAAGTCGTAGCAGACGGCGGCGGTAAAGCTGATGTCGCCTCCACAAAGCAGCAGGATGCGGTAGGGAAGTTCCAATTTCACGAGCAGGTTCTCCACGTGGTCGAGCATCTCTTGGTGTGACTGGCGGCTGTGTTGGGGCGTGTCGATGCGCACCAACTCTACTTTGGAGAACTCGTGCAGGCGGTTCAAGCCGCGCACGTCCTTGCCGTAGGAGCCGGCCTCGCGGCGGAAGCACTCCGTGTAGGCGCAGTTCTTGATGGGGAGCTGTTTCTCGTCGAGAATCACGTCGCGGTAGATGTTGGTCACGGGCACTTCGGCGGTGGGGATGAGGTAGAGGTCGTCGACTTCGCAATGGTACATCTGTCCCTCCTTGTCGGGCAACTGGCCTGTACCGTAGCCCGAAGCGGGGTTCACCACCGTGGGCGGCATAATCTCGGTATAGCCCGACGCCCTTGCTTCGTCCAAGAAGAAGTTGATAAGGGCGCGTTGCAGACGGGCGCCTCTGTCCTTATAGACGGGGAATCCGGCGCCGGTAATCTTCACGCCGAGGTCGAAGTCGATCAGGTCGTATTTCTTGGCCAATTCCCAGTGGGGCAGTGCGTCCTTGGGCAGAACGGTCTCTGTCCCGCCCATCTTGACCACGACGTTGTTCTCGGCAGCGGCTCCTTCGGGGACTTCTTCGTAGGGTACATTGGGAATGGT
>JAJPYW010000032.1 GCA_021204715.1 Prevotellaceae bacterium | reverse complement strand
GTGTCGTTATCCGTACATGCGCAAAGGGCGGCGCATACGGACAATACAAATAAATAATTCCTTGTTTTCATATACTTTTGAGGTTTCGTTTGATTATGCTGTTTGTATGTTCCTGTTGGTTAATGTGGTTCTACCGTCTATGCCTTTCTATGTTTATCAGTGTATTTGCCTCCTTAGCGCCTGCCCTTGTCTAACTCATCGAGCGTGACGGCCGCCTGTTGCAAGCCTTGTGCCTTGGCCACTTCCAAGTATCCCCGCGCCGTGTCAAAGTCTTGCTGATAGATGGCAAGCGCAGCGTGTGCGTAGGCGGCCTCTGCCGAGGTACCCGCCTTTTCAAGGTAGTGCTCGGCCGCCGTGAGGTCGCCGCTGCTCATGGCTGCGTTGGCCGCGTTCAGGTTAGCCGTCTCGTCATCGGGGAAAAGACGCACGGCCATTTCGAACACTTCGGTAAACTCATCTGTACCCGGTTCATATTCTTGTGCCACCAAATAGAACTCCTCGAGCGAAAGTTTCTGAGGCGAGGTGCGCATAAGGCGGCGTATCTCCTCTACGTTGCTGTAGGAGCTTATAGTGTAGGACACTCTGTAGTCGGTATGGCGCAGCGTAGGATAGCAGTTTTCCAAAAGGAAACGGTAGTCGTCTGGATAAGTAGCCTTTATCTTGGCCTCCTTGACATCGGGATCCATGTCGCTGTCAATGAGCTCGAGTATGCCGGCACGGTGGTTCAGCCCTGTAGACGATTCCACATAGCGCCGCAAACCTTCCCAGTCCTCGGGCTCGTAAGCGTTGGAAAGGATGGAGTCGGGGAAGTCATACATCTGTTTGATGTGGTTCTCAAGCGAGGCGGTGCGTCCCTTGGCCAAGTCCGTATTGTGGCGATAGGAACCTTCGGGAGAAGCGTATCCCTTCAACCAAACATTGGTAATGGTCACGTCCTTGTCGTTGCGTATGGAATCTATGGTGAGTTCAATCTTGCCTAACTCTACCATGTTGTTGTGGTAGTCGGGGTAGATGACCGTTTGGTTTACGGGAAAGTCTATGAAGGCGGAACCTTCGAGTGAGAAGATCTTCTCACGCTGTGCTTCTGGGCGCACGTAGACTAACTCGGGTGAGAACGCTTCCAAGTGTCGGCCTAACCAGCCTTCTTCTTGTGCAAGCAGTGTGTTGCAACAGCCGAAATCCTCGCGACGTAACGACAAGTCGGCGCCGTCCATCCATGCTCGCCATGACACATTGCGGCTGTAGTCTATGGCAGCCGGCATACTCTTGGCGCGGTAACTCTCCTCGTCCTTGCCGGAGAGCATGCTCTCGCCCTGTCGTATGTAATAGTAGTAGCGGCGGCGTCCGTAGATGCCCACTGAAGGCAGGTCAAGCGAGTCGGCTCCGTTAACAAGGCGCGGGGTGAGCAGCACGGCTTGGTTGCTCCTTATCTTCAGGTTGTCAAGGCCAAGACGCATGGCTACGGTGAGTCCGTCACCGTAGTGTTCCGTGGAAGGTGAGTCCACACTGACATCCGTAACTACTTCCTGTATTCCCTCGATGGATACGTCACGGCTCTGCACCGTCTCGCCATTGTTTATGTCTGCCATTGTCTGTGCGTTGGCAATCAGTGAAAGACCGCACAGCAAGGCAGCTGACAAGGCCACAAGCAAGCCCCTCGACAATTCTGCAGATTGTGAAGGCTGTTTTATCTGCGCCGATTTCTGTACCGATGTGGTTTCAACCGGCAACACCAATGCCATGTAGTGTATAGACTGTTTCATGTTGCATGCGTTTTAGAATAGATAAACCAAGTTGACGGCAGCCCTTGTGGGCCCCACGTAGTTGTGCGACTTGCCAGCCTCGGCCTTCTTGCCGCATCCGGCGCAATCGAAGCGGTCAAAGTGGGTATAGGAATAGCCTATGCCTATCTCGGCCTCCAAATTTAAATGGCGTGAGAGTATCCAATCGTAGCCGTAGGCCACACCCGCGCCCACGAACCACCCTTGGTAGCGACTGTCCTTGAGCTTGCGGGCATCGGTACCAAGGAAGTTGAGTATGCCGTCGAAACCGCCCATGTTGAACTGCCCGGTGTGTATATGCACACCAAGGAAGTGTCCGCCAAAGCGGTCGCAAAGCCAATAGCGTGCTTCGGGCTGCAACGCCCAGTGTTTCCAACGCCTGCCGTGCGAGAGTGTCCAGGTATTGAGTTCACCTTCAAGGTCGAGCGTCCATTTTGGGGCAAGTGCAGCCTCTGCCCCTACGTTGATGTTGGCGAAGGCGTCAGAAAACAGGTTTGTCTTCACAGCCACTTCTTGACATCCGGCCCGCGTACTTACAAGCAGCAACAACACGGGCAGTACACAATTAATTCCCAATCTTAGTTTCATATCCTTCCTTTTTAGATGATACTTGGTCGGTATGTTTCAATCAGTCACTTTCCAACTTTATAACATCTCGATAGTCACGTCAAACGTGTATTGTCATTTTTTATACACTTGACGGGTTATTCCATTGCGTTATAATAGTTTACACTTTCATTCTCGATACTTCTCTTAGTAAGAGAAGTATCGATACCTAAATGCTTGTATATCAGTATACACTTATAGATTTGCTAAACAATTTGCTAAACAAGCGTCATTTTTAACATTTGAAATGTATTGATTTTCAAAAAACTATCTATCTTTGCGAACGTTAATCTTTCTCTTACTAAGAGAAGTATCCGTTTGCTAAACAAAATCACACCGTAAACGGTCTTTTATCCGCGTTGTCCGCACGCATCTTTCCCCCTTACATGAGTACCGTATGCATGCGCTTTCCGTTTTCTATTCTTGTCATTCGCCACAGTATTTACATCGAGCTAAGTTGTATGTATATACCTATTATAATAAGGATAACATACCTAAGCCTTGCCTTGTATTTGAAAATGCACTGTTTATTTTCTGATTAACAAGTTTTTTTAAGAACAAACAGCGTGTGGTTTTGCACATTATTCGCTTTCTTTGTTTTAAGTAAGCCGGCTTTGTAATGAAGCGGCGTTTACTGAAAAGCGGAATCAATTGAGAAAGCGTTGGAAACGATATGGCCTTCTGTTGTGGCTCCTCTGCATAATGGGGCTGCCCCTTTGCGCCCAATCCTACGACAAGCAATGGGAACAAGTGGATGAAGCCCGTGAGAAGGGACTGTCCCAGACCGTCATCCGCCTCGCGGACAACATCTACCGCAAAGCCGAAAAGGAAGGGAACACGGCGCAGTTGCTCAAAGCCTACCTTTGCCGGGAGAAAGCGCGGCAAGAAGTGACGCCCGACAGCCTTTACAGCCACCTTGCCTATATGGAGCAATGGGTGCGCCGCACGGCCAACCCCATAGAGAAAGCCCTGTTGCACACGCTCTTGGCCGGTGAGTACCGGGACTACTTGCAAAACAACCGGCGGGCGTTGCAGGCACGCACGGAGATAGAGGAAGAAACCGCTTCCGCAGACATCCGCACGTGGAGCGCGGGGCTGTTCATCCGCCAAATTGACGCCCATAACAAAGCCTCCCTGCAGGATGCCGAACAGCTGTTGCAAGCCCGCGCGCAAGCCTACGTCCCCCTTATCGAAATAGAAGAGGGCAGCCTTTACTACCGCCACGACCTCTACCACCTTGTGGCACGCCGTGCCATCGACCTGTACCAAAGCATCGAAGGCTATGCCGCTGCGTTTCCCGTAGGAGCGCGCATAGACTCCCTCTACCTTGCCATGCTCGCCACCTATCAAGCACAAGCCAAGGCAGAGGAAGCGCAAGCCATGGCCGGTAAAGCACAAGCCGGGACAGATAAAGCACAGACCAAAGCCGATAAAACCCAACTCCACGCAGACAGTTCACAAACCGGCATCGATGAAGCGGTGCTGCTCACCCGGCTGCACTATGCCGACTGGAAGCGGCAAGCCGGGAACACCATTCTACCGACGGGCGGCTATGCCGTTACCCTGCAAAACAGCTATACCACAGACCGTCAGGAAGGCTATACTACTGTCAATTCAACCAACAAAGACGACCTCTACCTTTCCGAGTTGGACAGCCTCATCGCCCGCTACAGTCATATAGACCTCATCGCCGAAGCCTACCTGCGCAAAGCCACCTGCCTGCACAGTCAAGGCCGCACCGCCGAAGCCTTGCGGCTGTGCGGTGAAGCGACAGCGCGCCATGCCGCCTACCCCCACATCCAAGCCTTGGAGAACCTGCGCAGGGAGATGCTGCGCCCCACCCTTTCCGTGCGCATGGAAGGCACCGCCTATCCCGGCGACTCGCTCTCCATGCGCGTGCAGTACCGCCTGCTCAATGGTTTCTCCATTACACTTTACGCCACCGACCTTGCCGAAACGCCTCAACAAGAGCACGCACCAACATCCAACTTCCTGCGCCGTCATGCCCGCAAGCTCTCCACGCGCCATTACGCCTTGGCTCCCTTGCCACAAGCCGGCGTAGCCCAAGAAGACCTGCCTTACCAACGCGCCGACACCACCTTTCTTCTATCCATACCCGCCACGCCCGGCACCTATCTGCTGCGCATAACACCCGATGACAGCCATGCCGACAGTGTGGACCACCTGCTTGCCGTCACCCGTCTGAAAGTACTCACACTCGCCCTGCCGGACAACCAAATGGAAGTCGTCACCCTTGACGCCCGTAGCGGCCAACCCGTTGAAGGCGCCACCGTCAGCTTCCACGACAAGGCAGACAAAGAGGAGCGCAAGACGCTCTTGCAAGTAACCACCGACAGCCAAGGCAAAGCCCTCTTCACTTGGATAAACGGCATCCGCTGCTACACAGCCGCCAAGGGGACGGACACCGCCCTGCGTCCCCAGTCCATCACCCGACCGACAGCCGGCACGCGCGGCACTACGCCCCTACGCCGCCTCACCCTGCTCACCGACCGCGCGCTCTACCGGCCGGGGCAGACCATCCACGTGAAAGGCGTGGCTTACGTAGAGGCGGAAGACACGGTGCATGTATTGGCAAGCGAAAGCTACGAGCTGCAACTCTTGGACGCCAACCGCAAGGAAGTGGCCAAGCAGACACTCGTGACGAATGAGTTCGGCTCTTTCAGTGCCGATTTCACCCTGCCCGCGGCTTGTCTCAACGGCACCTTCCAGTTGCGCGCGGGCACCTCGGGCAGCACCACCGTGCGCGTGGAAGCCTACAAACGCCCCACGTTTGAAATCCGTTTCAACCCCATAGAAGAAGCCTACCGCTTGGGCGACACCGTGCGGCTCACCGGCACCGTCACCGCCTACAACGGCGCCCCCTTGCAAAAGCTGCCCCTTGCCTACAGCGTAAGCCGCACGGCCGGCTTGCTTTGGCAAGGCAACCCCGTTCCGCTGTTGCAAGACACGGTGCAGATTAACGCCGATGGAAGTTTCAGCCTGCCCGTCGTGCTGACGCCCCCTGCGGAATACAATCCTGCAAGCGGCAGGAGCGTGAACTACCGCGTCACCGCCACCGTCACCGAAGCGGCCGGCGAGACAGAGAGCACCAGGTATACACTGTCGGCCACGCCCGAAGCCTACCGTTTCACTACCGACCTGCCAGCCTTCTGTTGCAAGGACAGCCTGCTTGCCGCCACCTTCCAAGTGAGGAACGCCGACGGCCGCTTGCTCGCCGTGCAGGGCACCTGCCGCCTGCTGTCTGTAGACCAAGAGACGCCCGTATATGAAGCTACCTTCACATCGGGCAAGCGGCAGACGTTTCCCGAGTGGAGCCGCCTCACTTCGGGCATGTACCGCATACAACTCTCCATTAAAGGAGCTGACGGCGAAGAGACAGGCAGCGACACCGACAAGCCCGCCGAGATCTACCTCTTCTCTTTGAACGACACCCGCCTTGCCGCCCCCATGACACGCTTCTGTCCTAAGAATACACTCGACTTCGATGCCGCCCACCCCGCCGAAATCTACTACGGCACCTCCTGCCAAGACGTCTACCTGCTCGTCGACGTGTTTAGTAAGGAGAAACGCTTGGAGAGCCGTACCCTGCAACTCAGCGACACCCTCGCAAGGATGGTCTATCCCTATAAAGAGGCCTACGGCGAAGGCGTCTCCGTGCTGCTCACCTTCGTGAAGGCGGGCGAGGTCTACAGCGACTTGATACAAC
>JAJPYW010000187.1 GCA_021204715.1 Prevotellaceae bacterium | reverse complement strand
AAACGATATGGGCGTGGCCGGTGCCATCACCGTGCTGTTGAAAGACGCCCTGCACCCCAACTTGGTGCAAACCACCGAAGGGACGCCCGCCTTTGTACACGGCGGTCCCTTTGCCAACATAGCCCACGGCTGCAACTCCATACTCGCCACGAAAATGGCCATGACATTCAGCGACTACGTGGTGACGGAAGCCGGCTTCGGCGCCGACTTGGGAGCCGAGAAGTTCTACGACATCAAGTGCCGCAAGAGCGGGCTGCAACCCAAGCTCACTGTCATAGTAGCCACCACACAAGGACTCAAAATGCACGGCGGCGTCGGCCTTGCCCGCATCAAAGAGCCCGACATGGAGGGATTGATTGCCGGCTTCCGCAACTTGGACAAGCACATCCGCAACCTGCACCGTTTCGGGCAGACGGTGGTGGTGGCTTTCAACCGCTTCGCCGAAGATGTCGATGAAGAGGTGGAAGCCCTGCGCCGTCATTGCACCGAAGAACTCGGTGTGGGCTTCGCCGTGAACAACGCCTACGCCGAAGGCGGCAAGGGAGCCATGGAACTTGCCCAATTAGTGGTGGACACCATTGAGCGCAGGCCATCGGCCCCGCTCCGCTTCGCCTACGAAGCCCAAGACAGCGTGCGCGAGAAGATAGAGAAGGTAGCCTGCCGCATTTATGGCGCCGCCTCGGTAATCTACAGCGCCGCCGCCCTTAAAACCATAAAGCTCATAGAAGAATTGGGCATCTCACACTATCCCGTCTGCATTGCCAAGACACAATACTCCTTCTCTGCCGATGCGAAAGCCTACGGCACGGCCGACGGCTTCGAGTTCCATATCAAAGACATCGTTATCAACAATGGCGCCGAGATGATCGTCGCCATTGCCGGCGAGATACTGCGCATGCCGGGACTGCCCAAGTCGCCCCAAGCCGAGCGCATCGACATGGTGAACGGCCACATCGAAGGGCTCTCTTGAAAGCGTTCCCAAAGACAAACAGAACACTCTTCAATAGAAAAGGATGTGTGATTGGGGATAAAAGGAGACGTTGCTTAGGATAAAAGATGCGCTACTTAGAATAAAAGGCCACGTCCTTTGTCATAACGCTTTCCCCGATAAAAAAGAAGCTGTGTCGAGTTGAAAGACACAGCTTCTTCCTTATATATATAATAGGTATATGACTCCTCATAAAACCCCACATGAAAACTTACCCCTAATTATTAGGGAGGGGGAATATGGCTTCAAGTAGAGGGGAGTAAAGCCTCAAGTAGCGTCAATACGCGAACAAAGGATATTCCTTCATCGTCTCGTTCACCTTGGCGCGCACGCCGGCGATGACCTTCTCGTCGTCCACATGCGAAAGCACCGTCTCAATCAAGTCGGCGATGACCGGCATGAGTTCCTCTTTGGCGCCGCGTGTGGTGATGGCGGGCGTACCCAAGCGGATGCCCGATGTCTGGAAAGCCGAGCGGCTGTCGAAAGGCACCATGTTCTTGTTCACGGTAATGTCGGCCGACACCAAAGCTTTCTCGGCCACCTTGCCCGTCAAGTCGGGGTATTTGCCGCGCAAGTCCACCAACATGGAGTGGTTGTCTGTTCCGCCGCTCACAATGGAGAAGCCACGGTCCATCATGGCCTGAGCCAGCGCAGCCGCATTCTTCTTCACCTGCTTGGCATAGAGTTTCCATTCGGGTTGCAGAATCTCGCCGAAAGCCACCGCCTTGGCAGCGATGACATGCTCCAACGGACCGCCTTGAATACCCGGGAACACCGCCGAGTCAAGCAATTGCGACATCATTTTGATTTCCCCTTTAGGCGTCTTCTTGCCCCAAGGATTGGGAAAGTCCTTGCCCATCAAGATAACGCCGCCACGCGGACCACGCATCGTCTTGTGCGTAGTGGAAGTGACAATGTGGGCATATTTCAAGGGGTTGTCCAACTCGCCGGCGGCAATCAAGCCGGCGGGGTGTGCCATGTCAATCATCAAGATAGCCCCAATCTTGTCGGCAATGTCGCGCATGCGCTTGTAGTCCCATTCACGGGAGTAAGCAGAGCCGCCGCCGATAATCATCTTGGGACGCTCGCGCAAGGCCACCTCCTCCATTTGGTCGTAATCCACCCGTCCGGTCTCCTGCTTCAAGTTATATTCACAAGGAGAATAGATAATGCCCGAAGTGTTCACAGGGGAACCGTGCGAAAGGTGTCCGCCGTGAGCCAAGTTCAATCCCATGAACTTGTCGCCCGGGTTGAGCACAGCCAAGAACACGGCGGCATTGGCCTGCGCGCCCGAGTGCGGCTGCACATTCGCCCAAGCCGCGCCGAAAATCTGTTTCAAGCGTTCAATGGCTATCGTCTCGCTTTGGTCCACCACTTCACACCCTCCGTAATAGCGCTTGCCGGGATACCCCTCGGCATACTTGTTGGTCAAGTAGCTGCCCATGGCCTGCATCACTTGGTCGCTCACGAAGTTCTCCGATGCAATCAGCTCCATGCCTTTCAGCTGCCGCTGATGCTCCTTTTCGATGATGTCGAAAATCAGTTCGTCTCTTTTCATATTTCAATTAATGGATTGATATTCGTTTCCTGTCTGTTCGAGCCACAAAGATAACCCAACTTGGCTTAACAGCCAAATCTATAACCCCCATTTACCGCAAAAGAATGTAGCGGACGATCAAAAAAACACACACAAGGCAATGGGAAGATAAAGCCGTCACGGGCACACGCCGCACTTCCGGCATGCCACGCCCGTCAGAAGAACACGCCGAAAGAGAAGCTCAGCACGTTGTCCCGGCGGTGGAAGCGTATCTGGTTGCTCGATTCGAGCAGCTCGCCCGAAGCGTCCTCGATGACCGGGTGGTAGGTCATGCGCTTGGAGATGTTGTGCAGGCCTAAGTCATAGCGGAAGTCGAAGAAGATACGCGATATGGTCACGGCCACGCCTGCGGTGACACTGAAGTTGATGGGATAGAGCGTTTCGCTCACACCCTCTTGGTCGAAATTATCGAAAGTGACGCTGCTTGCCTTGCGCAGTATGTAGCGTATCTTGGGCCCTGCGAACACAGCCAAGCTGTAAGGCCCCTCCTTGATAATATTGTATCCGTAGATAACGGGCACCTCTATGCTGCGGATGCGTGAAGTAATGGATGCCGTCTCCGCCAAATAATCCTCCCCGGCATCTTCGGGCACCGGCTTGTTGAAGGTGATGTTGCAGTTGTCCACCGTGTAGGATATTTCGGGCTGCAGAAAATGTTGCCTGAAGTTGATGCGCATGAAAAACGATCCGAAATAACCAATCTTGTAGTTGTTCTGCACTTCGGTGATGCGCTCGCCGTTCAACATGAAGTTCGACACCAAGAAGAGCGAAGAGGTGAATCCCCCCTTCACGCCGAAGTTCACCGCATGGTCATAACGGCCGTTTGTATGTTCCGTCCCTTCGTCCAACAAGACCTCGGAAGAGGCGCCGCCTTGCAGCAAAACATCCGCTGACTGCACGCCACGCGCTACGCCGTCAGTCTGTCCCCACAAGCCCACAGGGAGGAGCACCGTCAAGCAAAACACGATTACGGTTCCCTTCATCATGGTTCCTCCCCTTACAGCCTACACACGGGGTTTCTTCTCCACCGACCACCCGAACTTGCCAATCTTCTGCCCCAACCCGTAGTAATTGCCGTGCACATAGACAAGCGGATCACTCTGTGCCAGCTCCAACTTTCCCGTCTGGCGGTTCAGGCGTCCCATCTCGGCGCGCACGTTCACCACGTCGGCTATGAACATGTCGTGCGAGCCAAGCGAAAGCACCTCCTTCACCCGGCACTCTATGCACAGTGGCGACTCCTCGATAAGCGGCGCGCTCACCACGGTACACTTTCCCGGCGTCAAGCCCATCTCCTTGAACTTGTTGTAATCGCGGCCCGAGCGCACCCCGCACCAGTCGGTGGCGCGCGCCATTCCGGTAGTGGTCAAGTTGATGACAAACTCCATGTTGCGCAGGATGATGTCGTGCGAATAACGCTCCGGACGCACCGACACGTAGCACATAGGCGGGTTGGAACAGACAGTCCCCGTCCAAGCCACCGTGAGCACATTATACTCTTCGGGCGTGCCGCCGCAAGTCACCAATACGGCCGGCAGCGGGTAAATCATCGTCCCGGGTTTCCAATCCTCTTTCATAATACAAACATGCGATAAACGTTATATGGCCGCAAAGCGGAAAGTCACAGCAGCTCGATGTCCTCCAACCGCTGCTCCTTTTCACAATAGTGGCATTTCACCACCCGTTTCTCCTTGTCCACCACCTCGAAGAGCGTCTCCATGGGCTCGTTGTTGGTGACGCACACCGGGTTGGAGCACTTCACGATGCCGTGCAGGTGGTCGGGCAGGCACACCTCGCGCTTCTCCACCACCTCATAATTGCGTATGATGTTCAGCACCACGTTGGGCGTCACCACCGCGATGCGGTTTATCTCCTCATCGCAGAAATACTTGTCGGCAATCTTGATGATGCCCTTCTTGCCCAACTTTCCGCTCTCCAAGTTGAAGCCGATGGTGATGTTGTTCTTCATTTCTTGCAACCCCAACAGCGACACCACCGTAAAGAGTTTCCCCGCGGGGATATGGTCGATGACGGTGCCGTTCTCGAGCGCCGCCACCTGCAATTGCTGTTTCTTCTCGTTAGCCATTTCTTTGGATTTAATCAGTTAGCAAAACCCCTCACGCACTACTTCCCTTGGGCTTCGACACGGTCGCGCCGCACCTCGTCCAAGCTGATGCCGAGTACGTCGCAAAGGATAGCCTCGCGGGCATACAAGCCGTTGCGCGCCTGCTGAAAATAGTAAGCCTTGGGGCTCTCGTCCACATCGTAGGCAATCTCGTTCACACGGGGCAGCGGATGCAGGATGCGCATGTTCGGGCGCGTCTTCTCAAGCATCTTCGCCCGCAAGATATAGACGTTCTTCACCCGTTCATACTCCATCAAGTCGGTGAAACGTTCCCGCTGCACGCGCGTCATGTAGAGTATGTCGGCTCCTGCGATAGACTCCTCGGAAAACTCCGAGTGCTCCACATAGCGGATGCCCTGCTGCCGGCAATAAATCTTGTACTCCTCGGGCATCCTCAGCTCCTCGGGGGCTATGAAATGGAACGTAGGGTTGAAATGACGCATGGCCATGAGCAGCGAGTGCACCGTGCGTCCGTACTTCAAGTCGCCCACCAAGAATATGTTCAATCCGTCCAACGTGCCTTGCGTCTTGTAGATGGAATACAGGTCGAGCATCGTCTGCGAAGGATGCTGGTTGGAGCCGTCGCCCGCGTTGACAATAGGCACCGACGTCACTTCGCTGGCATAGCGCGGCGCCCCTTCCAAGTAGTGGCGCATCACGATGATGTCGGCATAATTGCTCACCATCTTCACGGTATCCTTCAACGTCTCCCCCTTCGAGGAGCTCGTAGCCTTGGGGTCGCTGAAGCCAATGACACGCGCCCCCAAGCGGTTGGCCGCCGTCTCGAAGCTGAGACGCGTGCGTGTAGAAGGCTCAAAAAATAGGGTAGCCACCACTTTGCCGTCGAGCAAGTGACGGTTGGGCTTCGCCTCAAACTCCTTCGCCAATTCCAGCATATAGAGAATCTTCTCCTTGGAGTACTCGGCGATGGTCACTAAACTTCTGTTTTTCATTCCTGATGTATATTTTAGCTCTTCAAGCGGTAAAGATAGCTAAATTCCGCATGCCGCAAAAATTTCCGCCCTCATTCTCACAATTTAATTATCAACCACCCGTGCAGAGAGCATGCAAAAGGGGAAAGGGAAGGAGACAAGCACCGGAAGCGCAGGCGGCAGACACCGGAAGCGCAGGCGACAGACACCGGAAGCGCAGGCGAAAAGCACCTGCAGCTGCCTATATATAAAGGAAGAAAATATATAAAGGAGTAAGATAATAAGATAAAAAGATAAGGAACTGCCACCAATCCCTTTCCTCGCTCTCATGGTGCAATGGGAACAGAGTCTTACGTTATCCGCAGTTCCACCTGCAAAGACAGCGAAAAAAAACAAACCGCCAAAGCTATCACCACCCCCGGCCCCGGCCGGGGGTTGGGCGGCGCGTGGGTGGGGGGGGTTGGCCGGCGGG
>JAJPYW010000030.1 GCA_021204715.1 Prevotellaceae bacterium | reverse complement strand
GTGTAGAGGCATGCCGGCGGCTGTTGCCACCCTGTCTGCATGACAAAAAACGACCGTTTCGAGGATTATGCAACCAATGCCTCGAAACGGCCGTGGGGTATTGCCGAACGCAATGCGTCCGCTTTATTTGGCGTAGCTTACCGCCCTTGTCTCGCGGATGACGGTGATCTTCACTTGCCCCGGATAGGTCATTTCGTCCTGTATCTTCTTGGCTATTTCACCCGATAGATTCTCCGTCTGCTTGTCGTCTATCTTGTCGGCTCCCACGATGACGCGCAGCTCGCGGCCGGCTTGGATGGCGTAGGTCTTGGTGACGCCGGGATAGGACATGGCAAGCTGCTCCAAGTCGTTCAGGCGCTTGATGTAGGCTTCGACTATCTCGCGGCGGGCGCCGGGACGGGCGCCCGAGATGGCGTCGCACACCTGCACGATGGGTGCCAGCAGGCTGCTCATCTCCACTTCATCGTGGTGGGCGCCGATGGCGTTGCAGATGTCGGGCTTCTCCTTGAATTTCTCGGCCAACTTCATGCCGTAAAGGGCGTGGGGCAGTTCGGGCTCTTCGTCGGGCACTTTGCCTATGTCGTGCAGCAGGCCGGCGCGCTTGGCTTTCTTGGGGTTGAGCCCGAGCTCGGCGGCCATGACCGCGCAGAGGTTGGCCGTCTCGCGGGCGTGTTGCAGCAGGTTTTGCCCGTAAGAGGACCGGTATTTCATCTTGCCGATGATGCGGATGAGCTCGGGATGCAGGCCGTGGATGCCAAGGTCGATGGTGGTGCGCTTGCCCGTCTCGATGATCTCTTCTTCTACTTGTTTGCGCACCTTGGCCACCACTTCTTCGATGCGTGCGGGGTGTATGCGCCCGTCGGTGACAAGCTGGTGCAGGGCCAGCCGGGCTATCTCGCGGCGCACGGGGTCGAAGGCGGACAAGACAATGGCCTCGGGCGTGTCGTCGACCACAATCTCCACGCCGGTGGCGGCTTCCAACGCGCGGATGTTGCGGCCTTCGCGGCCTATGATGCGGCCCTTGATCTCGTCGGACTCGATGTGGAACACCGTGACGGAGTTCTCGATGGCGGTCTCGGTGGCCACGCGCTGGATGGACTGGATGACGATGCGCTTGGCCTCCTTGCCGGCGGTGAGCTTGGCTTCGTCCATGATGTCGTTGATGTAGGACTGGGCTTGTGTCTTGGCCTCTTCTTTGAGGGACTCGACCATGCGCTCCTTGGCTTCTTCGGCCGAGAGGCCTGATATGGCTTCCAACTTCTCTATCTGCTGGCGCTGCAGGTGGTCGAGCTCTTCTTTCTTCCTGTCGATGACCGCCAACTGGGCTTCCAAGTTTTCCTTGAAGGTTTCGTTTTCTTGCTTCTTGCGCTGGAGCTCTTCTTGTCGCTGGGTGAGCACGAGCTCGCGCTGCTTGAGCTTGTTCTCGGCTTGCTGTATCTTCTGGTTGCGGGCGGCTACTTCTTTCTCTAAATCGGCTTTCTTGTTGAGGAACTTCTCTTTTACTTCCAACAACTTGTTCTTCTTGATGACCTCGGCTTCGGTCTGGGCCTCTTTGAGGATGTTGTTGTATTTGGTTCTGAGCCCGTACTTGAAGAAGAGGTAGGATAGGATGCCTCCGACAAGGAAACAGGCAATGGCTACGATTATGGATACTGCTGTCATTGTTTTGTAGGGTTTAAATATATAATTAAAAAGCACTGTACGTAAGGCTCCTTCGTGGGCGGAGGTGCCTCGATACAGTGCGCGAACTATTTCCCGGCGGGTCGGACGGCGTCTTGCGGATTGACTTACTTGGCTTTGAAGCAGTCGTCCAAAAGGGCAGTCAGCTCTTTTATTTTGGCTGCATAAGGGGTGGTGTCGTGACGTCCTTCCCACCGAAGGTCCTCCAAAGCGAACTGATAGGCCACCATGACCATGATTCTTTCTGAAGAGACGTCTTGATAATAGTCCCTGTATGCATTGAACCTGAGATCTACCTGCTTGGCGGCTTCACGTACACGCTCTTCGTCCTTGCGGTCGATGGTCAGCGGGTAGGAGACGCCTGCCATCTGCAGGTTTATCTTTATCTTATCGTCCATACATCTTCTTCTAATCGTTCAACAAAGCGATGCATTTGTCGACTTCACGCACTAATTTAGACAATCGCAGCTTCGTCTCTTTTACGTCGCTGCCGTTAAGGCTGATTGTCGCAGCTGTTTTTAGGTTCGTGTAGTCTTGACGCAACGCCTCACAAGCGTCCTTGAGCTTCCCGTTTTCGGCTTGTTGGGTGGCAAGAAGCTGCCTGAGCTCACCATTCTCACGCTTCGACTCTTCATATAAATATATCAGATGGCGCAACTTGGTCTCGAAGGTGTCCAATAGCTTCTTTTCTTCGTCTGTCATTTACTACACCAAAATTGTACACAAAATTACGATATACTTGCCGATTACGAAAATATTTTGTGGGAAATCTCTTCAATCTTTCGCTTTTTAGTGCTTTTTTTCGCTCTTATCGCCGAAACGGTGCCTATTATCCAAGTTTTTTGTAAATTTGCAGCCTTAAAAAGACGGAGTGGCGGGCTTGCCCCCGCCGGCTTCGGACTGCACGTACTGTGTACGCGCATTGTAAGCATTAGGTTGTATAAACAGAGCTAAGACGATGGGTAAGAAGTTTGCCGAATACCAGAAATTTGACCTCTCGGACATCAACAAGGAGGTGCTGAAACGTTGGGATGAGAACGATGTTTTCTCCAAGAGTATGACTGAACGCGAAGGTGAACCTTCTTTTGTCTTCTATGAAGGTCCTCCTTCGGCCAACGGCATGCCGGGCATCCACCATGTGATGGCACGCTCCATCAAGGATATATTCTGCCGTTACAAGACCATGAAGGGGTTCCAAGTGAAGCGCAAAGCGGGATGGGACACGCACGGCCTGCCGGTGGAATTAGGTGTGGAAAAGTCGTTGGGCATTACCAAAGAGGACATAGGCAAGAGCGTCTCCGTGGCCGACTATAACGCCGCCTGCCGCAAGGATGTGATGAAGTACACGCGCGAGTGGGAGGACTTGACGCACCGCATGGGCTACTGGGTGGACATGAAGGAACCTTACATTACCTACGACAACCGCTATATAGAGACGCTGTGGTGGCTTTTGAAGCAGCTTTATAAGAAAGGCCTGCTTTATAAAGGCTATACCATTCAGCCCTATTCGCCCGCGGCGGGAACGGGATTGAGCTCGCACGAGTTGAACCAGCCTGGTTGTTACCGCGACGTGAAGGATACCACCATCATCGGGCAGTTCAAGGTGAAGCGTCCACGTCCTGAAATGGCGGCGTGGGGTACACCTTATTTTATAGCATGGACCACCACCCCGTGGACCTTCCCTTCGAACACGGCGCTGTGCGTGGGGCCGCGCTTCGACTACGTGGCCGTGCAGACTTACAACGGCTATACGGGCGACAAAATAACCGTGATTCTTGCCGAAGCCCTGCTCTACGCCCACTTCAACAAGAAGGCGGAAGGGCTTGCTTTGGAGGATTACAAGCCGGGCGACAAACTCATCCCCTTCAAGGTGGTGGGACACTATAAAGGGACTGACTTGGTGGGCATGGAGTACGAGCAGCTCATCCCTTGGGTGAAACCGGTGGAGGTGGATGCCGACGGCAACTGGCACGACGCCACGGCCAAGGCTTTCCGCGTGATCCCCGGCGATTATGTCACCACCGAGGATGGTACGGGTATCGTCCATATCGCCCCCACTTTCGGCGCCGACGATGCCAATGTGGCACGCGCGGCCGGCATCCCCTCGCTCTTCTTGATAAACAAACGCGGCGAGACCAGGCCCATGGTGGACTTGACCGGCAAGTTCTACTTGTTGGAGGAGTTGGACGAGGCGTTTGTACGTGCGTGCGTGGATGTGGAGGCTTACAAGGAATACGAGGGACGGTGGGTGAAGAACGCTTACGACCCGCGGTTCACCGTCGACGGCAAGTATGACGAGAAAGCGGCCGCGGCCGCCGAGTCGCTCGACATCAGCCTCTGCATGATGTTGAAAGCCTCCCGGCAAGCCTTTAAAATAGAAAAACACGTGCACAACTATCCGCACTGCTGGCGCACGGACAAGCCGGTGCTCTACTACCCGCTTGACAGCTGGTTCATCCGCAGCACGGCCTGCAAGGAGCGCATGATTGCCTTGAACAAGACAATCAACTGGAAACCTGAATCTACCGGGACGGGGCGCTTCGGCAAGTGGTTGGAGAACTTGAACGACTGGAACTTGAGCCGATCCCGCTATTGGGGAACGCCGTTACCTATCTGGCGCACGGAAGAGGGCACCGAGGAGAAGTGCGTTGAATCGGTGGAGGAACTCTACAACGAAATAGAAAAGTCGGTGGCCGCCGGCGTGATGCCTTCCAATCCTTACAAGGAGCGGGGCTTCGTGCCGGGACTCTATACCAAGGAGAATTACGAGAAGATAGACTTGCACCGTCCTTACGTAGACGAGATTCTGCTTGTTTCAGACAGCGGACTGCCCATGAAGCGCGAGAGTGACCTTATCGACGTGTGGTTCGATTCGGGTTCCATGCCTTACGCGCAAATACACTACCCCTTCGAGCAACTCACCAAGGAGCAAATGGAAGCGGTCTCCAAAGGTGAGGTTGATTCACGCCGGTTGACCGCCTCGTTGCCTGCCTGCCTGTTCCCCGCCGACTTCATTGCCGAAGGGGTGGACCAGACACGCGGTTGGTTCTTTACCTTGCACGCCATCGCTTCGATGGTGTTCGACAGCGTGAGCTTCAAAGCCGTTGTCTCCAACGGATTGGTGCTCGACAAGAACGGCAACAAGATGTCCAAACGCTTGGGCAATGCCGTGGATCCCTTCCAAGCCATCGAGAAATACGGTTCCGACCCGTTGCGTTGGTACATGATTACCAACTCCGCGCCATGGGACAACCTGAAGTTCGATGTGGAAGGCGTGGAAGAAGTGCGCCGCAAGTTCTTCGGCACGCTCTATAACACCTATTCTTTCTTCGCGCTTTACGCCAATGTAGACGGCTTCGACTACAGTGAGGCCGACGTTCCCTTGTCGCGGCGTCCGGAGATAGACCGTTGGATTCTCTCCTTGCTCAACACGTTGGTGAAAAGTGTGGATGCCTGCTACAACGACTACGAGCCTACCCGTGCCGGACGGCTTATTCAAGACTTCGTGAACGACAACCTCTCCAACTGGTACGTGCGCCTGAACCGCAAGCGTTTTTGGGGCGGCGGCATGACCGAGGACAAGCTCTCGGCGTTCCAGACACTCTACACCTGCTTGGAGACAGTGGCCAAGCTGATGGCACCCATCGCTCCTTTCTATGCCGACATGCTCTATATGGACTTGGTGAAGGCTACCGGGCGCGACAACGTGGTCTCCGTCCATTTGGCCCTCTTCCCCACCTGTAGCGAAGCCTTCATCGACAACGACTTGGAGGAGCGCATGCAGCTGGCACAGACCATTACCTCGATGGTGCTTGCCCTGCGCCGCAAGGTGAACATCAAGGTGCGCCAGCCGCTGCAGTGCATCATGATACCTGTAACCGACGAGAGACAAAGAGCCCACATCGAGGCGGTGAAGACGCTCATCATGAACGAGGTGAACGTGAAAGAACTCCGGTTCGTCGAAGGTACCGCCGGCATCTTGGTAAAGCGGGTGAAGTGCGATTTCAAGAAACTCGGCCCCAAGTTCGGCAAGCGCATGAAGGCGGTGGCGGCAGCCGTGGCAACCATGTCGCAGGAGGCTATCGCCCAATTGGAACAACAAGGGCGCTATGCCTTGCAACTCGATGGTGAAGAGGCTGTGGTGGAAGCGGCCGATGTAGAGATTTTCAGCGAAGACATCCCCGGCTGGTTGGTGGCCAATGAAGGCAAGCTCACCGTGGCGTTGGAAGTCACCGTTACAGAGCCGCTCCGCAGGGAGGGCATTGCCCGTGAGTTGGTGAACCGCATACAGAACCTGCGCAAGTCGAGCGGCTTCGAGATAACCGACAAGATTGCCGTCACCTTGTCCAAAGACCCGCGGACGGACGAAGCGGTGACGGAATACGGCGAGTACATCAAGAACCAAGTGTTGGGCGTCTCCTTGACACTCGCCGAAAGCGTGCCCGACGCCACGGAGCTTGTTTTCGACGACTTCACGCTCTATGTG
>JAJPYW010000090.1 GCA_021204715.1 Prevotellaceae bacterium | reverse complement strand
GAACCATTGGTTCACGTCGAGCGTGGTCTCCAAAATGGAGAACTCGTCGTCGGGGTCGATGGTGACGTAAGGCAAGGGGTCGCACAAGTGTCCGCGCTGGTAGAGGCTGTCGGCGGCGAAGCGGGCGTAGAAGGCGAGGAAGTCTTCTTCGCCGCTCTCTTCCATACGGCGCAGGTTGATGGCCTCCAACATCCATGTACCTTGCTTGCGCTCGAAGTAGTAGCGCTTCACCTCGCGCGTGTCCAAGAAAAACCACTCCACCTGCACGGACTTCAACGTGGTGTCGCCCACAAGGTCCATGTCGTCTTCGTTGTCGAAGAGCAGGGTGTAGTAGGTCTGCTGCACGAAAAGGGAGTCGTGCGCCCAGTCTTCTTTCTCAATCTTGAGGGGCTCGTCTTCTTTATAATAAGGCAGGGGGAAGACGGTGCGGCGCAGCTGCAGGCGCGCGTTGGAGGCGTAGTTGAAGATGAAGTCGTCGAAGAGCTCGTCGGCCTGCGCGGGCAAGGTGTCTGCATCGGCCTCGGAGGGCAAGACGAGCGTGTCGGCCTCCACGGGCGGGAAGCCGTCGCCCCGGTCCGGCGCCGCGACATGCCGGCCGCCTTTCCCGCCCGTGCAGGAGAAGCACAACAGGAACGACAGGGATAACAGTGCGGCGCCTTTCATCTTCGCATGGGAACTACATTACTTTTTTTTGCAACTTGACGCGCAGCTTTTCAAGCATGTCCACCGTCATCGATTCCAAGTCGTAACGGGGCATCCAGTCCCACTCGCGGCGGGCGCAGCTGTCGTCCAAGCAGTCGGGCCAGCTGTCGGCGATGGCTTGTTTCAAGGGGTCTACCTCGTAGGTCATCTCAAATTCGGGCAGGTGTTTCTTGATGGCTTGGTACACGCCTTCGGGGTCGAAGCTCATCGAGGCGATGTTGAAGGCGTTGCGGTGCACGAGCCGCTTGGGGTCGGCTTCCATTAGGGAGATGGCCGCATGCATGGCGTCGGGCATGTACATCATGTCCATGTAAGTGCCCGCCTTGATGGGGCATACGAACTTCTCGCCTTTCACGGCCGCGTAGAATATCTCCACCGCGTAATCGGTGGTGCCGCCGCCCGGGTGGGTGACGTTGGAGATGATGCCGGGGAAGCGCACCGCGCGGGTGTCAACCCCGTATTTCACAAAGTAATAGTCGCTGAGCAGCTCGGTGGTGACCTTGGTCACGCCATACATGGTGCGGGGACGCTGAATGGTGTCTTGCGGCGTCTTCACATGGGGCGTCTCCATGCCGAAAGAGCCGATGGAACTGGGGGTGAACACGGCGCAACCGTACTCGCGGGCCACCTCCAACACATTCCACAAGCCGTCGATACCCACTTTCCACGCCATGGCCGGACGGCTCTCGGCCACAACCGACAACAGGGCGGCCAAGTTGTAGATGGTGTCTATCTTGAACTGCCGCGCCACTACTTCGATGGACTGGCGGTCGGTCACGTCGGCGATGGCCGACGGCCCGGCTTGCAACTCGCCTTGGGGCATAGCACTGGGTATATATCCCGCCACTACATGTTCCACACCATAGCGCTTGCGCAACTCCAACGTAAGTTCCGAGCCAATCTGTCCGGTAGAACCTATTACCAATATATTTTTCATATAACCCTCATTAATGATTTACGTCAATGCAGGATGAGAATTACCGCCCGGGCGGTTCAGCAAACGCATCTACAAAATCAAGGGAGACCAAGTCTCCCTTTTATTTTATTTATCACATATACGGCCTGCCCCACGTGCGGAAAGAGACGGGAATCCCCCTCGTTCACTTGTGGCGGCGCAAGCGGGACACGCTGTTATTTGATTCCCAACTGGGCCTTTACCTTCTCGGTGACGTCCACGCTCTGGCTGCCTACGTAAGGTATGGGCGTGCGCGCTTGGTCGAAGATGTAGATTACACCCTCGGCTTTGCCCACGGCTTGGATGGCGTTGTCAAGCTTCTCGTAGATGGGAGTCATGGCGTCCTGCTGGGCTTTCTGCATGGACTGGTAGGCCTCCTGCTGGAACTGCTCTTGGCGCTGGGCCATGTCCTGCAGCTCCTTCTGGCGCCTTTCGGCGATGTTCTTGGGCAGGGAGTCGGCCTGTGCCAAGTACTCTTGGTACTTCTTGTTGAATTCGTCTTGGGTGCGCTGCATCTCTGTCTGGTACTCTTTGGACATGGCTTCAAGGTCGGCCTGGGCCTTCGTATACTCCGGCATGACGACAATGACGTCCTGGGAGTTCATGTGGGCGAATTTGGTTTGCGCCATGGCTCCTATCGGGAGCAGGGTCAAGATGGCGACGATTGCGGTTTTCTTCAGCATAATACTATTGTTTTTTTAATGATTGTCCTTATACGGAATGACCGTGCAAATGTATGAAATTAATTTGAATATCCTAATCTTATTAATACTTCGTTGCTTATATCGATTTCGGGCGAGGCGAAAATAACGCTCGTGGCCGACGCGCGGTCCACCACGGCGGCATACCCCGCTTCCAATGATATGGCCTTGACAGCCTCGTAGATGTCGTTCTGTATGGGTTGCATGAGGCTCTCCTGCAGCTTGTACATCTCGCCTTGGGGACCGAAGTAGTCGCGGCGCAACTCGGAAGCGGCCTTCTCCTTGGCCACGATGTCTTCTTCTTTGAGGGCGCGCTCCTCATCGGTGAGGTCCTTGGCGGTAGCTTGGTAATCGTCGTAAAGCGCCTTGGCCGCCCGGGTAGCCTCGTCCACCTCTTTCTGCCACTTCTTGGAGGATTGTTCCAACTGCTCGTTGGCACTTTGGTAAGCGGGAATACGCGCCAAGATGTACTCGGTATCAATCAAGGCGAACTGTTGTGCGCGCGCCCCCATGCCTGCGGCAAGAAAGGCAATCAGCATGAAAATAATCTTTTTCATAACGGTCTTAAAGTTTAACGTGTTTAGAATTCTTGTCCCAAGATGAAGTGGAACTGGCTGCCGCCATAGCTCGACGAGCCGAACACCTTGTCAAAGCCGTAGCCCCAGTCGATACCCATCATGCCGATCATGGGCAGGAAGATGCGCACGCCCACACCGGCGGAACGCTTCAAGTCGAAGGGATTGAAGCGGCTCGTGTGCTGCCAGGCGTTGCCGCCCTCGACGAAGGCCAAGGCATAGATACTGGTGCTGGTCTCCAACATGACGGGGTAGCGCAACTCAAGGCCCATGCGGGTGTAGGCGTAACCTTCGTAGCCGTAGGGCGTCAAGGCGCTGTTCTCGTATCCGCGCAAGGCGATGCTCTCGGTGGCGTAGGTGGAGTAGCCGGTCATGCCGTCGCCGCCCACGTCGAAGGTCTCGAAGGGCGATTTCTTATGCTTGTTGTAGTGGCCTAATAAGCCGAACTCCACACGCGCCATCAACACCGGCGTGCGGGTGACGGTCACGGGGTCCATCAACGGAATATAGAATTTCGATTGGAATTTCCATTTGTGGTACTCTATCCACTTGTGCATCCTGTTCATGTCGTTCTGGTCGGTGGAACTGTAGCTGGAGTAATTCTTGCCGTCGACAAGCGAGTATGGCGGCGTGAGCTGTACCGAAAGCGATATGTCGGAACCTTGACGGGGATAGATGGGGCTGTCGGAAGAGGAGCGCGACAGCGTCAGGTTGAGGCTCAAGTTGTTGCACTTGCCGTTGGTCACAAGGAAGTAACGCCAGTCGTGCATCACGTAGCGCTGGTAAGAGAGCTCGGCGGTGATTTGGAAATAGTCGTCGGGCCAGCGCAACCGCTTGCCGAACATCAGCGAAAAGCCCCACATCTGGATAGACTTGCTCGTGTCGTAATAGTCCTTGTAGTTGTAGCTTCCGTAGTTGTACATGCCGCTGCCGTAGAGGCTGCTGTAATAACTGTTGTAATAGTTGTTGTAATAGTTGGAGTTGTAGTAGCGGCTGCTCATGTCCGTCTGGCGCGAATAGAAGGCCGATACCGAGAAGGCGTTGGGCCGCTTGCCGCCGAACCAAGGGTCGTAGAACGACACGCTGTACGACTGGTAGTAGCGGGCGTTGGTCTGGCCGCTCAAGGTGAGCGTCTGGCCGTCGCCTTGCGGCAGGATGCCGCGGTAGTTCTCGCCCGGATGCAGCAAGTTGGCCACAGAGAAGTTGGTGAACTTCAAGCTCAGCTTGCCGATGATACCCGTCTGCCCCCAACCGGCCGAGAACTCCACTTGGTCGTTGGCTTTGGATACAAGGTCGTAGGTTATGTCCACCGTGCCGTCCTCGGGCTTGGGCTGTATGTCGGGCTTGATTTGCTCCGGGTCGAAATGCCCCATCTGCTGTATTTCGCGCATGGACCGCATCAAGTCTTCCTTGCTGAAAAGCTCGCCCGGGCGCGTGCGCAGCTCGCGGCGGACGACGTTCTCGTACAAGCGGTCGTTGCCGTTGATGCTGATTTTGTTGATGGTGGCCTGCCGCCCTTCATAGATGCGCATCTCCAAGTCGATGGAGTCGCCCACGATGTTCACTTCCACCGGGTCGAGCGAATAGAACAGGTAGCCGTTGTTGTAATAAAGGTTGCCTATGGCGTCGTCGTCGGAATTCAGACGCTTGTCCAAGAGCTTCTGGTTGTAGACGTCGCCCTTCTTCATGCGCAGCAGGTAGTCCAACTGCTCGGAAGGATAGAGCGTGTTGCCCACCCAAGAGACGTTGCGCAGGTAGTACTTCTGGCCTTCCTCCACCTGTATATAGATGTCGACGGTGCGCTCGTTGTATGAGCTCACGCTGTCCACCACAATCATGGCGTCGCGGTAACCCAACTCGTTGTACTTGTCGATGATGTTCTGCTTGTCCTCCTCGTAATGCTCGTTAACGAACTTCTTGGTGCGGAACATGTTGAGCAGCTTGCGGCGCTCGTTGGTTTTCTTCATCACCTTGTTGAGTTTCTTGTCGGACACGGCATAGTTGCCCTCGAAGGTAATCTTGTGAATCTTCACCTTCTCTTTTTTGTCCACGTTGATGTCCACCAGCACTTGGTTGTCGTTGTCGGGGTCGTCCTTCTGGGTGATGAGGATGTCGGCGTTCTTGAAGCCCTTGTCGTCGAAGTAACGCTTAATCAAGGTCTTGGCGCGGTCTATCAAGTTGGGCGTCACTTGGCTGCCCTTGATAAGCCCCACGCGGGCCTCCAAGTCCTCGCGCTCGGACTTCTTCACGCCGTGGTAGGAGATGTCGCTCACGCGCGGACGCATGGCCAAGTGGATGGTGAGCCATATCTTGTCGCCTTCTATCTTGTCGGCGGTGACGCGCACGTCAGAGAAGAGTCCGTGCCGCCAGTAGCGCCGGCAGGCGTCGGTAATCTCGTTGCCCGGCACGGTGATGGTCTCGCCCACGGAGAGGCCGGACAAGCCGATGATTACATAATCCTCGTAATTCTGGGCGCCTTCCACCTTGATGTCGGCTATCTCATATTTTTTGGGCGTTCCCGAATAGAGGATGACCGGCTTTTCAGACTCGTCCTGCTGGATAGTTTCGTTTACCTCTTGCGCCGCCGCCGGCCCTGCCGCCAAAAGCAGGACTGCCAACGTGACGAATATGGAGAATGTACGATATTGCATTTATCTTACCTAAATATATTTAGTTCTCACTGACTTGTTCACTGGTCTTTCCGTACCGCCTTTCCCGCGTCTGGTAGCTCAAGATGGCTTTATGAAACTCCTCCACCCGGAAGTCGGGCCAGTAAGTGTCACAAAAATAGAGCTCGGAATAGGCGCATTGCCAAAGCAGGTAGTTGCTAAGGCGCACCTCGCCGCCCGTGCGGATAAGCAAGTCGGGGTCGGGCATGAATGAAGTGGAGAGATGGGCGGCCACCAAGCCGCTGTCAACCGCTTCGGGCTCCAACTGTCCCTGCTTGACCAAGCGGGCTATCTGCCTCGCGGCCTCGGTAATCTCCCAACGCGAGGAGTAGCTCAAAGCCAATACCAAGCACATGCCCGTGTTCCCCGTGGTGTGGGCCACACACAAGTCGAGCCGCTCCTGCACAGGCCGGGGCAGCTTGGCCTCTTCGCCGATGATGCGGAAGCGGATGTTGTTCTTCATGAAAGTCTCCTCTTCGATGGAATCGAAAAGAAGCGACATAAGCGCCTCGACCTCCTCTTGGGGACGGTTCCAGTTTTCCGTGGAGAAGGTGTACAATGTCAAGAACCCTACTCCCAAGCGGGCGGCCTCCTCGGCGATTACATGCAC
>JAJPYW010000209.1 GCA_021204715.1 Prevotellaceae bacterium | reverse complement strand
TCGAAGCGCTTCCATAGGAGTTATCGAAGCGCTTCCATAGATCTTCATCAATACTATCGTTATAACCTCATCAATGCTTTCATTAGGATTAAGCAATTCTGCCGATATAATTTCATCATCCCATACGTTGCAATCTCATCAATGCTTTCCTTAGGGTGTAGAAACTCGAGTTTATGCACCCTACAAATTCGAGTTCGTAGATTCGGGGATACGCATCGTCAGGATAAAGGGAAAAGATTCCGTAGATGTGGGGAAGAGGTGAGTTCCATAGCAAGGAAAAGATTCCTCTTATAGCAAGAAAGCGGCTCCGTAGAAGTGGAAAAAGGGAGGCCTAAAGCGCAAGTTGTGGCAGTACTACAGCTCGTCGTAGCTTGGTATGTCGGGCAGAAAGGTGTAGGTACCCGCCGTGTAGTCGATGTGGCAGCAGTAGTGACGCAGGCCGTTGCTCACGGTCAAGTAGTCGGCATGGAGCGCATGGTTGTAGCGGGTTATCTGGTCGAATACTTCTTGGGTGATCTCCACATCGGGGGCTTTGTATTCTATCACCATGCGCGGCGTGAAGTCGGGACGGTAGAGCAGGGTGTCGCAGCGTTTGAAGGTACCGTTCAGCGCGAGCCGCACTTCGTTGGCAAGGAGTGCCTTGGGGTAGCCTTTCTCCATGACAAGGAAGTGCACGAAGTGTTGGCGCACCCATTCTTCGGGCGTGAGTGCCACAAAGCGCCTGCGTATGTCGTCGAAGATGCGCTCTTTCCTGTCCCTGCGTCTTATCTTGGCCTCGTAAGGAGGCAAGTTTAACGATAACATGTTGTTTTTCTTTCCGCTTTCCGCTTTTTTGTTGTATATTTGTCTATCCATTTGGAGCCATAAACGGCTTCGGGAGACAAAATTAATCATTTCTCATGAAAACAAAAGAGGAAATCGTGGCCAATTGGCTTCCGCGCTACACGAACCGCGGCTTGGAGGAGTTTGACGAATACATCTTGCTTGTCAACTTCCATAAATACGTGGAGCTCTTTGCCGGGAAGTATGGCGTGCCCATCAGGGGCAGGGACGCCAACATGGCTTCGGCCTGTGCCGACGGGATTACCATTATCAACTTCGGCATGGGAAGTCCCAACGCGGCCATTGTCATGGATTTGCTTGGGGCAGTGCATCCCAAGGCTTGCCTCTTCTTGGGCAAGTGCGGAGGCATTTATGAAAAGAACCGAATAGGCGATTATATACTTCCAATTGCAGCCATTCGCGGGGAGGGAACCTCGAATGACTACTTTCCGCCCGAAGTTCCCGCGCTTCCTTCGTTCATGTTGCAGCGTGCCGTCTCGTCGGCATTGCGCGACCACGGACACGACTACTGGGCGGGCACTGTCTATACCACCAACCGCCGTATATGGGAGCATGACACGGCCTTCAAGCAGTATCTTACCACCACGCGCGCCATGGCTGTGGACATGGAGACGGCCACGCTTTTTAGTTGTGGCTTGGCCAACCGTATTCCCATAGGCGCCTTGCTGCTTGTGTCGGACCAACCCATGATACCCGAAGGAGTGAAGACCGACGAGAGCGACAAGTTGGTGACACAACGCTTCGCCGCCGAGCACGTGGAGATGGGCATCGCCTCGCTGCAGATGATTATAGAAGAGAAACGCACCGTGCACCACCTGCATTACGAGGGCGAGGACGACTTCGCCGCTTTCGGGGGCTGATGTGTGTTCTGAGGTTGAAAAATATAATAAGCTATAAGCAATCCTTTTATTACTCTAATAGATTCCCGCATCTTCTATGGCAAAGGTTGAGTTGACTTGTGACAATGTTTTGGCCGCGTTGAAAGCCCGGCTGTACAAGCCCGTCTACTACTTGATGGGCGAGGAGCCGTATTATATCGACATCATCTCCAATTACATCATAGACAATGTGCTTACCGAGACCGAGAAGGAGTTCAACTTGACGGTGGTCTACGGCATGGATGTGGACATAGCCGCGGTAATCAACACGGCCAAGCGCTATCCGCTCATGTCGGAACATCAGGTGGTGGTGGTGAAAGAGGCGCAGGGCATGCGGGGCATGGACGACCTTTCTTACTACTTGAAGAAACCGCAGCCTTCCACCATCTTGGTGATATGCCACAAGCATGGCACGCTCGACCGCCGCAAGAAGTTGGCCGCCGAGATTGAGCGCGTGGGTGTATTGTTTGAATCCAAAAAGCTGAGGGAACCTCAACTGCCCACGTTCATCAACAGTTATTTGAATGAGAAGGGAATAACTGTAGACCCGAAAGCCTCTTCGATGATAGCCGGCTTCGTGGGTAACGACTTGAGCCGGCTGGCAGGAGAGCTCGACAAGCTTGCCATCACGCTTCCCGAGGATAGGAAAACGGTGACGCCCGTCGATGTGGAGAAGAATATCGGCATCAGCAAGGATTACAACAATTTTGAACTGCGCGCCGCTTTGGTGGAGAAGGATGTGTTGAAAGCCAACCAAATCGTGAAGTACTTCCAAGAGAATCCCAAGACCAATCCCATTCAAATGACGCTCTCGCTTCTTTTCAACTTCTTCTCCAACTTGATGCTGGCCTATTATGCGCCCGAGAAGTCAGAGCAGGGCGTGGCGGCTTTCTTGGGATTGAAGTCGCCGTGGCAGGCGAGGGAGTATCTTGTGGCCATGCGCCGTTACAGTGGCGTGAAGACGATGGAAATCATCGGGGAGATACGCAACGCCGACGCCATGTCTAAAGGAGTGGGGAATATTTCGCTTGGCGACGGGGACATTCTTCGGGAGTTGATCTTCAAAATACTGCATTGAGTGGAGACGGGGAATTAACTCCCTCACTCGCGCTTTCTTTCCCGCTTGATGGTTTACTCATCCAAGCCATTCTTTCTTGTATCGGTCCTAAACGAGCGCGGCTGCGCTTTCGCTTCCAACTACCCGATGTCGCGCTGTTGAAGAATGGCCGGCTGCACCGGCCATGGCAAAGCGGTTGGTCTTATATAAATCTCATGGAGAAGAAGGTGGTTCTGCATGCTTCTTTGTTTACAAATGTATTCATTTAACAACTATAAACAAACAGTATTGTTATAACTGTAAATAATCAGGGCTTATAACGGCTGCTTGTTATATGATTGTGATTCATGATTATAATACAATAATAACAGTTATAGATGTGAATTACAAAAACGCAGTATTATATGGTTGCTTCACAAAGATAGCCATTTGCTTGTTAACCGCATGGAGTAGTCTATTTAAGTACAAGTAAACCAATAAATTATTATTGGTTGTTTAAAGCGGATAATAAAGCATGTCGGCAGTGCTTCATAAACAATTGTAATCGATGCCGGCTTTTCACTGATATTCAATGATAATTAGTTATCAACCAAATTATTATATAGATTGATTAAACCTTTAAACAACTGTCGCGTGGCTATCTCTGCCTCTTTGTACCACTGTTATGCGTAACAATTGTAATAATTGATATACTTTTGTGAATTGCTATTTTTTCTATTTGTAATTTGCTTTTGTGAATTATTCTTTTCAACTTTGTAATCCCATTCAGAACGTGAATATGATTGTAAACTGGTACTTTTATTATGGATATTAGAGATAGAATCAAGTTGATTATGGAGCGCGAAGGGCTTGCGGCCGGCGTATTTGCCGAAAACATCGGAGTAGCTCAAGCCACGGTATCCCACATCTTGAGCGGACGCAACAAATTTCCCAGCATGGAGGTCATCTTGAAGCTGCACAAACGCTACAATGACATCAATTTGGAGTGGTTGCTTACGGGCAACGGCCTCATGAGCAACACCGACATGGATTCCGCCCGTACGGACGGTGACGGTGGCAATGACGCCGCACGGACAGCCGCCGCCTCCCCTTCGGCGGTAAACGCAGGGGAATTTGCCTTTGAGACGCCTTCTTTGTTCGCTCAGAACCGCATGAATCCGGCCGAAGGGACGACTGGTGCCGAAAATCGCAAGGAAAACGGCTTAGAAATGCCTGTGGAGGCTACCAAAGAGATTGTCAAACAGGAGATTATCTACAAAGAAAGGCCCCCTCGGAAAATCACCGAGATAAGAATATTCTTCGACGACAATACTTACGAAACCTTCGAGCCTGTCGATTGAACGCGCGCCGACGCCCTGGGTGTGAGGCATGGCGGCGTCAACAGAAAGATACAGTATGGCAGGGATAAGCAGCATATATATCCTTGACGGTAAAACCGTAAAATAGGTAATGGCCGCCTATAAATAAGGAGGTAAACCGGCATGCAGGCGGTTTTTTTACCTTATCTTTGTAGCGGAAAGGATGGCTGTCTGTGAAACTGCCGCAAGGAACTGTTTACTGTGTGTCTTTCTTGTACCACTATACAACGACAAATGCATTAAAAACGGATGAAAAAATACCTGTTAGACCTGACTGTTACCGAAAACCGCCGCCTCAATGCCCATTATGTATGGCTCAAGCTGACGGCCGCGCAACCCTTGCCGCCCATGCGTCCCGGACAGTTTGCCCAGTTGCGTGTGGACGGCTCTCCCGCCACGTTCCTGCGCCGCCCCATCTCCATACACTATGTGGACAGGGAGCGTAACGAAGTGTGGTTCCTTATCCAGTTGGTGGGTGAAGGTACCAAACACTTGGGAGCGGCACGTCCCGGCGATGTTATCAACACGATACTTCCCCTTGGAAACGGCTTTACCCTGCCCGACAAACCTTCCTCGAAGACGCTGTTGGTGGGTGGCGGCGCCGGTATCGCACCCATGCTCTATTTGGGTAGCGTGCTTGCCGCGTCGGGTTGCCGCCCCGCTTTCCTTCTCGGCGCCCGCACTGCAGGCGACCTGTTGCAGTTAGACTGCTTCGCCGCATACGGCTCCCTCTATACCACCACCGAAGACGGCAGCCACGGTGAACGCGGCTTTGTCACGGCACATTCCATACTTCAACATACCTCTTTCGACCGCATCTACGCCTGCGGCCCCAAGCCCATGATGCAGGCGGTGGCCGCCTGTGCCAAGCAACGGAGAACCGCTTGTGAAGTCTCTTTAGAGAACATGATGGCTTGCGGCGTGGGCGCCTGTCTTTGCTGTGTGGAGCATACGGTAAAAGGGCATGTATGCGTCTGCAAAGAGGGCCCTGTATTTGATATAAACCAACTGTTATGGCCGCTTTAAATGTAAATATTGGAGAATTAAAACTGAAGAACCCGGTACTCACTGCATCGGGTACATTCGGCTATGGAGAAGAGTTCGCAGACTTCATGGATTTGACGCGAATAGGGGGTATTATAGTAAAAGGTACCACTCTTCACTGCCGTGAAGGGAATCCCTATCCCCGCATGGCAGAGACGCCTTCGGGTATGTTAAATGCTGTGGGACTGCAAAATAAAGGCGTCCACTACTTCGTGAATCACATTTATCCACGTATTAAGGACATCGATACGAACATCATTGTCAATGTATCCGGTTCCACGGTGGCCGACTATGTGGAAACAGCCTCTATCATCAATGAACTTGTAAATATTCCTGCCATAGAATTGAACATCTCTTGCCCCAATGTGAAGCAAGGCGGAATGGCCTTCGGCGTCACGGCCAAGGGAGCCGGAGAGGTGGTGAAAGCCGTGCGCGCGGCCTACCGGAAAACGCTCATTGTGAAGCTGTCGCCCAATGTGACCGACATTACCGAGATTGCCCGTGCCGCCGAGTGTGCCGGCGCCGACAGCGTCTCTTTAATCAACACCCTCTTGGGCATGGCCATTGACGCCGAACGCCGCCGCCCGATGCTCTCCACCGTGACTGGCGGCCTCTCCGGGCCTGCCGTGAAGCCCATAGCCTTGCGCATGGTGTGGCAAGTGGCGCGCGCGGTAAAGATTCCCGTCATCGGCTTGGGAGGCATCATGAGCGTGCGCGATGCCGTGGAGTTCCTGCTTGCAGGCGCCACGGCCGTTGAGATTGGCACGGCCAACTTCATCGATCCCACCGTGTCGGTAAAGACCGTAGCGGGCATCGACGACTACTTGACGCGTCATGGATACGCTTCGGTAAAAGAGATTATAGGCGCGTTGGAAGTGTAAGGCAGGATGCTTCTTATTTAAAAGGCAAGGCGCGTTTTCTCTTGCCCGATGTAAACAGCTCATCTATGAACCAACTAAGGCACGCTTCCCCTTACGGCTCCTCCTTCAACAAGTCCGGCCGTAGCCGCTTGGTGCGTTCCAACGACTGTTGCAGT
>JAJPYW010000006.1 GCA_021204715.1 Prevotellaceae bacterium | reverse complement strand
CTCTTTTATTCTCCATGATGTTAATAAAGTATTTGTTTTGGTTGAACTATCTTTATGCTTTTTTGTCTTTGGTTCTGCTTGTCGCTTGTCCGGGAAGGCGGTGGCTTCGGCTTCGGTACTTGCCTGCTGTCGGCTTCAGTCCGTGTCTGCTTTCAGCTTCAGTTTGTGCCTGCTTTCTGCTTCAGTTTGTGCCTTCTGTCAGCTTCAGTCCGTGTCTGCTTCTTGCTTCAGTCAGCACCTTCCGCTATGTCTTGGCAAATCTAAGGATATTTTACTTACTTGGAAACTTTTTGGGGCGAAAACTTTCCGTTAGGCTGTAATTTAGAGATGACATTTGATTATCTCCGCTTCCCGAAGGGGAATTTGCGGGGAAATAGCTACTTTTGCAGCCGTATTCATGTAGCACATTAGTATAAGCGTGGCAAGGAAAAGGAAAGAACTTCCGCTGTTGGAACAGGTGGAGATTACAGACGTGGCCGCCGAAGGCAAGGCTGTGGCAAGGGTGGACGACTTGGTCGTCTTCGTGCCTTTCGTGGTCCCCGGCGATGTCGTCGACCTGCAGGTGAGGCGCAAGAAGCACCATTATGCCGAGGCCGAGGCGGTGAAGTTCCACCGGTATGCTGCCGAGAGGGCCGTGCCCTTCTGCCGGCATTACGGGGTGTGCGGCGGGTGCAAGTGGCAGGTGCTCCCGTATGAAGCGCAGCTGCGCTACAAGCAGAAGCAGGTGGTGGACAACTTGACGCGCATCGGCAAGATAGCGCTTCCCGAAATCTCTCCCATTCTGGGCTCGGCCCGGACGGAACACTACCGCAACAAGTTGGAGTTTACATTCTCGGACAAGCGCTGGCTCACGAAGGAGGAAATACGTCAAGCGGTGGTCTACGACCAGATGAACGCCTTGGGCTTCCACATTCCCGAAGCGTTCGACAAGGTGTTGCACATAGAGCGTTGCTGGTTGCAGGACGATGTGTCCAACCGCATACGCAACGCGGTCTTCGAGTATGCTTGTGCCCACAATTACCCCTTCATCAACCTGCGCACGCACGAAGGCATGTTGCGCAACCTCATTGTCCGAACCGCCACTACCGGAGAGCTCATGGTGATACTTGTGGCCAAGATAGAGACCGGGGAGCAATTAGAGCGGTTCAAGCGGTTGCTTGGCTACGTGGCCGGGGCTTTCCCTGAAATCAGCTCGCTGCTCTACTTTATCAACAACAAGGTGAACGACACGATTGCCGACCTTGACGCGCATCTTTTCAAGGGAGAAGACCACATCTTCGAGCAGATGGAGGGGCTGCGCTTCAAAGTGGGCGCGAAGTCGTTCTACCAGACCAACTCCGAGCAGGCTTACCTGCTTTACCAAACGGTGCGCCGCTTTGCCTCGCTCACCGGCGGCGAGTTGGTGTACGACCTCTACACCGGTACGGGCACCATCGCCAACTTCCTCGCGCGGCAGGCAAGGCAAGTTGTCGGCATAGAGTACGTGCCCGAAGCGATAGAAGACGCCAAGACCAACTCCCGAATCAACGGCATAGACAACACGCTTTTCTTCGCGGGCGATATGAAGGACTTGTTGACCGAGGCCTTTGTCAACGCATACGGCCGCCCCGATGTCATCGTCACCGACCCGCCGCGTGCGGGCATGCATCCCGATGTGGTGAAGGTGCTTCTTGCCACCGCTTCCCCGCGCATTGTCTACGTGAGCTGCAACCCCGCCACACAAGCGCGCGACTTGCAACTGCTCGACGCCGCCTACCGGGTGAAGGCCGTGCAGCCGGTGGACATGTTCCCCCACACGCACCATGTGGAGAATGTGGTGTTGTTGGAGCTACGTGAAGGGGAACCGCTCTCTCAACACTCTACTGCAGATGTGCCTTTGTCATCGGCAGAAGCGCTATCGCCATCTACAGATACATCTTTGTCCTCCGCAGAAACAGACCATGACTGTCAATGCATCTAACCACCCTTCACTATCCCCGACCATAATGAAAGAGAAACCCATAGCGGCGCACGCCCAGAACCGATATACCGATTACCTTGTAAAAGAGCCCATGGAACTCATGGCGTTCCTCGCGGCCATGATGCCGCAGGCCAGCCGCACCAAGCTGAAGACCTTGCTTGCCAAGCGGGTGGTGTATGTGGACAATACCATCACCACGCAGTACAACTTCCCCCTCAAACCGGGCATGAAGGTGCAGATAAGCCGCAAAAAGGGCAAGGAGTTCCACAACCCTTGGTTGAAGATTGTCTATGAAGACGCTTACCTCATCGTCATCGACAAGATGGAAGGACTGCTCTCGGTGAACTTCGAGCGGAAGAAAGCCATGACAGCCTGCAGCATCTTGACCAACTATGTGCAGCGGTCGGGCAAGCAGCGCCGTGTCTATGTGGTCCACCGGCTCGACCGCGACACTTCGGGCATCATGATGTTCGCCAAGGACGAGCGCACGCAGCACACCTTGCGCGACGACTGGCACGGCTTCGTGACCGACCGCCGCTACGTGGCCGTGGTGCATGGAGCGTTGGAACAAGCTGAGGGCACCGTGCACTCGTGGCTCACCGACCACACCTACTATGTCTCTTCAAGCCCGGTAGACGACGGGGGCAAAGAGTCCGTCACCCATTACCGCGCCATTAAGTATGCGAATGGATATACGTTGGTGGAGTTGATGCTTGACACAGGCCGCAAGAACCAAATACGCGTGCACATGCAGGACTTGGGACATCCCGTGGTGGGCGACCGCCGCTACGGTCTCGACGACTACAATCCCATAGGCCGCTTGGCCCTGCATGCCTTCAAGCTGGCTTTCCGCCACCCCGTAACGGGCGAGCCGATGTGCTTCGAGACGCCCTGTCCGGCATCCTTCAAGCAGTTGGTGTCGGGTGTTTAAAGTAGGCAGAGGCAGCTATACAGGCATGCGGAAGATATATGCCGGCACTCCCGTCAGCACTCTATGCCCATGATATAATCGTTCATGTAGAAGCCGTTGCCTATGGGGAAATCTCCTTCGCGCACCTTCTTCATGCCCATGTGTTCATAGAAATGGAGCGCTTTGTTGTGGCGGTTCACGTTCAGTTCCATGCGGCAGGGTGCGGGATGCACCGACTTGATGTACTTGATGGCTTCTCTAAAGAGAAAGCTGCCGCAACGCGTCCCTTGGAAGCGCGGCAACACATAAATCTTCTGCAAGTGAAACAGGTCGCCGCCTTCGGGTTGTACCGATACATACCCTGCCGGCTCCTCACCTTGGTAAGCCAGCAAGTAGACGTGTCCTTCAGCCTGCATCTGTCTCCGCAGGCTCTCTATGGAGTACATCCACTCCATCATGAAGGCAATCTGCTCCCCGCTGATGATGCGCTTGTAAGTCTCCGGGAACACTTGCCCGGCCATGCGGTGTATCAACGCGCAATCGTCTGTCGTCGCTTTACGAATGGTAAACATACTTATCGGGTTTGAAAGAACTACATATATAATAAGGTATAAGGCACTTTGCGGCCGCTTCTTTAGAACTCGCTGCTGAAATGGAACTTGATGTGCTTGAAATCCATCTGCGCCATCTGCAGCACGTAGCCGCTGTCGGCCAAGAACACCTCCCTGCCTTCACGGTCGCGGGCCATGAACTGGTACTTGCGCTTCTTGAAAGCGGCCAGCTCCTCTTCATCGCCGCTCTCTATCCAGCACGCTTTGTACAAGTTGGCCGGTTCCCAGCGGCACTTGGCACTGTATTCGTTCTCCAAGCGGTACTGAATCACCTCAAACTGCAGCTGGCCCACGGTGCCGATGAGCTTGCGCCCGTTGAACTCGTTGATGAAGAGCTGCGCCACGCCCTCGTCCATCAGCTGGTCGATGCCTTTGGCAAGCTGCTTCTGCTTCATGGGGTCGGCGTTCTCTATATACTTGAACAGCTCGGGCGAGAAACTCGGCAAGCCGCGGAAGTGCAGCTGTTCCCCTTCGGTGAGCGTGTCGCCTATCTTGAAGATGCCGTTGTCGGGCAAGCCGATGATGTCGCCCGCCCAAGCCTCTTCCACGGTGGTCTTGCGTTGCGCCATGAACTGTGCGGGGCTGGAGAAGCGCAGGGTTTTGCCTTGACGCACGTGCAGGTAAGGCGTGTTGCGGGTGAACTTGCCCGAGCACACTTTGCAGAAGGCGATGCACGAGCGGTGGTTGGGGTCTATGTTGGCCGTAATCTTGAACACAAAGCCCGTGAACTTGGGTTCTTCGGGAAGCACCGTGCGCTCCTCGGCCTTCACAGGCCTCGGGCTTGGGGCAATCTTCACGAAGCAGTTCAGCAACTCTTCCACGCCGAAGTTGTTCAACGCCGAGCCGAAGAACACAGGAGCCAGCGCCCCTTGCAAGTACTCCTCCGTGCTGAACTCCGGATAGACACCCGCAATCAGTTCCAAGTCGTCGCGCAGCTTCTCGGCAAGCGGCGCGCCTATGTGCCGTTCCAACTCTTCGGTATGAATGTCCACCCGCACTTTCTCCGTTACCACCTGCTTGGAAGGCTGGAACAAGTTCAAGTTCTCTTCATAGATGTTGTACACCCCTTTGAAGCGCAGGCCGCTCTCTATGGGCCACGTCAAGGGGCGTACATGGATGGCCAGTTCCGCTTCCAATTCGTCAAGCAAGTCAAAGGGATCCTTGGCTTCGCGGTCCATCTTGTTCACGAAGATGATGACGGGCGTACTGCGCATGCGGCACACCTCCATCAACTTGCGCGTCTGCGTCTCCACACCTTTGGCGCCGTCCACCACGATGATGACACTGTCCACGGCGGTAAGCGTGCGGTAGGTGTCCTCGGCGAAGTCTTGGTGTCCGGGCGTGTCGAGGATGTTTATCTTGTACCCTTGGTAGTCGAACTCCATGACCGACGTGGTCACCGAGATGCCGCGTTGCTTCTCGATGTCCATCCAGTCCGACGTCGCCGTCTTCTTTATCTTGTTGCTCTTCACGGCGCCCGCCACTTGTATCTGTCCGCCGAAGAGCAACAACTTCTCCGTCAGCGAGGTCTTGCCGGCATCGGGATGCGCGATGATGGCGAATGTCCTTCTTCTTTCAATCTCTTGGTTTGCCATATTGCTATACCTTCCACTTACCCTTTCAACGCTGCGATACACTCGGCAAGCGACGCCTCCCAACGGGGGACGGCCACGCCGAACGTCCGCTTTATCTTTGTCTTGTCAAGTACCGAATAGGCCGGCCTTACCGCCTTGGCCGGATACTCCCACGAGCTGACCGGCTTCACCCGGCACGTGGTGATGCCCGCCATGCGCAACACGGCCAAGGCGAACTCGTACCACGTGCAAGCCCCTTCATCGCTGAAGTGGAAGATGCCCGGCACAATGCCCCGCTCCAATACCGTCACTATGGCGCGCGCCAAGTCGCGTGCGTAGGTGGGCGAGCCCGTCTGGTCGGCCACCACTTCCAATGTGTCCCGCCCGCTTGCCAAGCCTATTATCTTCTTGACGAAGTTGTTGCCGTAGGCCGAGTAGAGCCACGACGTGCGGATGACCATCGCCCGGCTGCACAGCTCCATGACCGCGCGCTCTCCGGCCAACTTCGTGTTGCCGTAGACCGATACAGGGCAGGGCAGCGCCGTTTCCGTGTAGGGCCGGCGCGCCGTGCCGTCGAACACATAGTCGGTGGAGATGTGTATCAACGCGGCCCCGCAAGCCTCTGCTGCCCGTGCCAAGTAACCGGGCGCTATGCCGTTCAAGCGGCCGCACATCTCAGGCTTCTCCTCGGCTGTGTCCACCTTGGTGAAGGCGGCGCAGTTCACGATGACGTCCGCGGGGTGGGCGGCAAGAAAAGCCGACACTGCCGCCGGGTCGCATATATCAAGCTGCGCCACGTCGGTGAAGCACCAACCGCAACCGGCCGTCTTCGAAGACAACCTTTGCAGTTCATTCCCAAGCTGGCCGTTGGCACCGGTTACCAATACATTCATTTGAACAGTCACTTATATCAATCCTTTGGAAGGGGCGTCCGCACCGCCCGCGTCACAAAGGCGCGTTGTCCGATTCCATATCCAATTCGCCCCGGCGCCACTTGCCGTAATAGTTGGCAAGCAACGAGAGGAAGCTGCTGATGGCCTGCACCGCGCGCTCCGTTTCCGGGCTTATCTCCCTCTTTTCGAGCCGCAGCAACAACACCCCGTAGAGCGCGTCAAACGAGGTGTCTATCTCCGGCCTGTCCGCCGCTTTCCCCTTGTTCTTCTGCCGCAGCTCCACGATGAAAGGCAGTGCTTTGAAGTAGGCGGCGTGGTAGAAGGGATACTTCGGCGAGGCCAGCAGCGCGCGGTGCAGCTCCGTCAGGCCGGCCACCACGTTGCGGTTTATCTGCAAG
>JAJPYW010000229.1 GCA_021204715.1 Prevotellaceae bacterium | reverse complement strand
AAATACATCATCGTCTTCAACGACTACAAGAACGAGTTGATGGTGGTGGAGATGACCGCGCCCGGCGAAGAGAGCCGCATAGAGCAGGTGTTGCAAGCCATCACCACACGCACCTACATGGAGTTCGGCTTCCATGCCGTAGGGGAAAAGACATCGACCTTGACCGACGACGAGCACCGCGCCAACATACGCCGCGGCATTGCCCACTGTCTGCGGGGCGACGTGTTCCAAATCGTCCTCTCCCGCCGTTTCGAGCAACACTTCACGGGCGACGACTTCAAGCTCTACCGGGCGTTGCGCAGCATCAACCCCTCGCCTTACCTCTTCTACTTCGACTTCGGCGGATTCCGCATTTTCGGCTCCTCGCCCGAGACACACTGCCGCATCGAAGGGAAGCGCGCCTACATCGACCCCATAGCGGGAACAACCAAGCGCACGGGCGTGCCCGAAGAAGACGCCAAGAACGCGCGCTACCTGCGCGACGACCCCAAGGAGAACGCCGAGCACGTGATGCTCGTCGACTTGGCCCGCAATGACTTGAGCCGCAACTGCCACGACGTGCGGGTGGAGTTCTTCAAGGAGATGCAATACTACAGCCATGTCATCCACTTGGTGAGCCGTGTAAGCGGCGAGTTGGACGAAGGGGCAAGGCCGATAAAGACCTTTGTAGAGACCTTCCCGGCCGGCACGCTCAGCGGCGCGCCCAAAGTGCGCGCCATGCAGCTCATCAGCGAGATAGAACCCCACTGCAGGGGCATGTACGGCGGATGCGTAGGCTTCATCGGCTTGGACGGCAGCCTGAACCAAGCCATCACCATCCGCACCTTCGTGAGCCGCAACGGGGTGTTGTGGTTTCAAGCGGGCGGCGGCATCGTGGCCAAGAGCGACGAGATGTACGAGCTGCAGGAAGTAAACAACAAATTGGGTGCGTTGGCCAAAGCCATCGAGGTGGCCGAGAAGTTATAACAAGTATGGAATATAGACACTTCAAAGAATGGAACCGGACATGATAGCGATTATAGACAATTACGATTCATTTACCTACAACTTGGCCCACTTGGCCAAGGAGTTGGGCGCCAAGGTAGACGTGCTGCGCAACGACCGCTTTCCCATAGAGGCGTTGGAGCGGTATGACAAGCTCATTCTCTCGCCCGGGCCGGGCATCCCCGAAGAGGCGGGACTGCTGCTCGAGGTCATCCGTGTCTATGCCGGACGCAAGCCGATACTCGGCGTCTGCTTGGGCGAGCAAGCCATAGGGCAGCAATTCGGAGCGAAACTCACGAACTTGCAGGACGTTTTCCACGGCGTGCAGACACCCGTGCGTCTCTTGACAGAAGGCGACTACATCTTCGATGGGTTGCCCGCCGAGTTCCCCGTGGGACGCTACCACTCTTGGGTGGTTGACACCGCAGGCTTCCCCAATGAAGAACTATCCATTACCGCCATAAGCGGTGAAGGGCACATCATGGCGCTGAAACACCGCAAGTACGACATACACGGCATACAGTTCCACCCCGAATCGGTCTTGACGCCCGATGGGAAGCGAATAATGAAGAACTGGCTCGACCACCATGAATAAACTTTAATCCACACGAGATAATGAAAACAGTATTGACACGCCTCTTCGACCACGAAGAGTTGACCAAAGAGGAGACCAAGGCGTTGCTCCTCGACATTGCGCGGGAACGCTATCCGCAAGCACAAGTAGCCGCATTGTTGGCGGTGTTCCAAATGCGCGGCATCACCGTGGACGAGCTTCTCGGCTTCCGCGAAGCCCTGTTGGAAACAAGAGTTCCCGTAGACTTCGCACCTTACCGTCCCATCGATATCGTGGGTACCGGCGGCGACGGCAAAGGCACGTTCAACATCTCTACCTTGGCCTGCTTCGTAGTGGCGGGCGCCGGCTACAAGGTAGCCAAGCACGGTAATTACGGCGCCACTTCCGTGAGCGGCGCCAGCGACGTGATGGAGCAGCACGGCGTGCGTTTCACCAACGACCAGAACCGGCTCCGCCGCAGCATCGAGGAGTGCAACATGGCCTACCTGCACGCGCCGCTCTTCAGCCCGGGCATGAAGTCGGTGGCGCCGGTGCGCAAGGCGTTGGGCGTGCGCACAGCTTTCAACCTGCTTGGCCCGTTGGTGAATCCCTGCTTGCCCGCCTACCAGTTGCTTGGCGTGGCTTCGTTGGCGCAGATGCGGCTCTACACGAATGTGTTCTACCGTTTGGGCATCGGCTTTGCCGTAGTCACCAGCTTGGACGGCTATGACGAAATCTCCTTGACAAACGACTTTAAGGTAGCCACCGGCCGGTACGAGCACATCTACCAGCCCAAAGACTTGGGGTTGGAGCGCGTGCAGCCCGAAGCACTCTATGGAGGCGACACCAAAGAGGAAGCGGCACGCATCTTCGACAGCGTGTTGGCGGGCGAGGCCCTGCCGGCGCAGATAAACTGCGTGCTGGCCAACGCAGCCGTCGCCATCCATGTCATGGAGCCGGACAAGCCCCTGCCGGAATGTCTATCCGTGGCGCGCGAGTCGTTGGAAAGCGGCAAGGCCATGGCCACGTTCAAGCGCTTTGTGGAGTTGAATGGATAGCAATTCGGAGGCCGTAGGCCGACCAAGCCTCCCCTATGAGGGGAGGCTTGGTGGGGTGGACAAGCAAGGAAAAATTATATATGTATATATAATTATGAAAGAGATACTCACTGAAATCATCGCCCACAAACGGGTGGAAGTGGAAGGGCAGAAGGCCGTCATCCCGCCCTCCCGTCTGCGCGAGGAAGTGCGCGCCCTGCAAGAGAGGGAAGCGGCCCAAGGGGTGAAGCGGCGCAGCATGCGCGCGGCCTTGGAAACGTCAAAGACAGGCATCATCGCCGAGTTCAAGCGCCGCTCGCCCTCTAAAGGATGGATACACGAAGGCGCCGACGCCGCACGTATAACGGCAGCCTACCAATCGGCAGGCGCTTCGGCCCTCTCCATACTGACCGATGAGAACTTCTTCGGCGGCTCGTTGCAAGACCTTCGCGTGGCGCGTCACACGGTAGACATTCCCCTTTTACGCAAAGAGTTCATCATCGACGAGTACCAGCTTATGCAAGCCCGCTTAGCCGGGGCCGACGCCGTGTTGCTCATCGCCGCCTGCCTTTCGGTGGAACAGTGCCGGGAGTTGATTGCCACGGCACACGCCCTCTCCTTGGAAGTGCTCTTGGAGACGCACGCGCCCCACGAACTCTCCTACCTGCCCGAAGAGGGCGTGGAGATGCTCGGCGTGAACAACCGCAACTTGGGCACCTTCGTCACCGATGTCAAGAACTCCTTCCGCATGGCCGCGTTGCTTCGAAAGGCAGTGGGCACGCAGTATGCAAAGTGCGGAGGCGCCGCACCCTTGTTAGTCTCCGAGAGCGGGCTCTCCCGTCCTGAAACCCTTGCCGAATTGCGCGCTGCGGGCTTCCGCGGCTTCCTCATGGGCGAAGCCTTTATGAAACACGACGAGCCGGGCGAGGCACTTGCCGCCTTCATCGCCCGCATACCACAACCTGCCGGCGTATGAGTCTATTGGTAAAAGTGTGCGGCATGACCTTGGGGGAGAATATCCGCCAAGTGGAAAGCTTGGGGGTAGCGATGATGGGCTTCATCTTCTATCCTCCCTCACCCCGCAGCGTGCGCGGCGTGCCCGGCTATTTACCTGTGAAGGCACGGCGCGTGGGCGTCTTTGTAAATGAAACGCCGCAGCGGATATTGACCACGGCGCGGCAGTTCGGCTTGGATTACGTGCAGCTGCACGGCAAGGAGACGGTAGACGATTGCCGGTGCCTTAGTGCCGCCGGCTTGAAGCTCGTCAAAGCCCTTCCCCTCTCCACAATAGAAGACGCGGCGCGTGCCGGGGCATACAGCGGCTTGTGCGACTACTTGCTCTTCGACACGCCTGCGAAGTGTTACGGCGGTTCGGGCCGGCAGTTCGACTGGAGTCTGTTGGAGGCATACCGTGGAGAAACGCCCTTCCTGCTTAGCGGCGGCATCGGCCCGGAGAGTGTGGAGGCGGTCAAGACGGTGCGCCATCCCCGCTTGGCGGGTATCGACTTGAACAGCCGCTTCGAGCTGTCGCCCGGCGTGAAAGACGTGGAGCGCTTGAGGCGTTTCCTCGATGCCTTGGAAGCCGACGGCACGATAAAGCTCCACCACGATAAAACAAACCCGATAGAAAGCGCTACCGCCCCGCGGCGTCACAACAACGATAGTAAAACTACAAAAACAGCATGAATCATGAATAGAATAGACCAACTTTTCAAGGAGCGTCCCCATGGGCTGCTCTCCATCTACTTCTGCGCCGGGTGCCCCACCTTGGAGGGAACGGCCGGCGTGATACGCACCCTTCAGAAGAACGGGGTGGACATGATTGAAGTAGGCATCCCTTTCAGCGACCCCATGGCCGACGGCGTGGTGATACAAGAGGCGGCTACCTGTGCCTTGAAGAACGGCATATCGTTAGCCAAGATATTCGAGCAGCTGCGCCACATCAGGCACGATGTGACAATACCGCTCATCTTGATGGGCTACCTCAACCCCATCTACCAGTTCGGCTTCGAGCGCTTCTGCCAAAAGTGCAAGGAGTGTGGCATCGACGGAGTAATCATCCCCGACCTGCCCTACCGTGAGTATCAAGAGGAGTACAAAGCCACTGCCGAGCGGTATGACATCCGGGTAATCATGCTCATCACACCCGAAACGAGCGAAGAGCGCATACGCGAAATCGACGCACACACAAGCGGCTTCATCTACATGGTCTCTTCGGCCTCGCTGACCGGCGCCCAGAAAGGATTCAACGACGAGAAGGTGGCCTACTTCAAGCGCATCGAGGCCATGCACCTGCGCAACCCGCATTTGGTGGGCTTCGGCATCAGCAACAAGCAGACATTCGACGCCGCTTGCAGCCACTCCTCGGGCGCCATCATCGGCAGTGCTTTCGTCACGCTGCTCAACCAGACCAAGGGCGACGCAGAGGCGGCTATCTGTCAACTAAAGGAGAATATAAGCAAGTAAGCGGCGGCTCGGGCGCATCCGGTCGTTGTACATACAAGGCCCGCCTGCACAAGCGTTTGTCCCAATTACAAAGAAGCGTTTCGGTTTTAAATCGAAGCGCTTCCATGCAGTTTATCGAAGCGCTTCCATAGCACTTATCGGAGCGCTTCGATAGATACCCATCAATGCAGTCGTTGCAAACGCATCTTACCATTCGATAGAAAACGAGCATAACATTCGTCGCCACTTCATCAATGCTTTTCATAGTGTGTAGAAACTCGAGTTTGTAGGGTGTAAGAACTCGAGTTTGTAGGGTGTAAGAACTCGAGTTTGTAGACTTGCAGATTCGTGTCTGTAGATTCAAGGAAAACACTTCTTTATTCCCCTTCATCCTGTTCCGGCATTTTTTCTATTGGTAAACAGTGGGTGCTATCATCTTTTTCACTATCTTTGCGAACGGAATAGGACAAGAATCAGGAATTAATGAAAGTAAACTACCCCGCTGTTCTGCTTATATACACCGGCGGCACTATCGGAATGATAGAAAACCCTGAAACAGGTGCGTTGGAAAACTTCAACTTCGACCACCTCTTGCGGCATGTGCCCGAGCTGAAACGGTTCAACTACCGCATCTCCACCTACCAGTTCGACCCGCCCATCGACTCTTCCGACATGGAGCCTCCCTACTGGGCGAAACTCGTCAAAATCATCAACTACAACTACGATTACTACGATGGTTTCGTCATACTGCACGGCACGGACACCATGGCTTACACCGCGTCGGCCTTGAGTTTCATGCTCGAGAACTTGGGCAAGCCCGTTATTCTGACGGGTTCGCAACTGCCCATCGGCACGCTGCGCACCGACGGCAAGGAGAACCTCATCACCGCCATCGAGATTGCCGCCGCCAAGCGTCAGGACGGCTCGCCCATGGTGCCTGAAGTGTGCATCTTCTTTGAGAACGAGCTGATGCGCGGCAACCGTACCACCAAAATCAATGCCGAGAATTTCAACGCTTTCCGTTCCTTCAACTACCCGGCTTTGGCCAATGCGGGCATCCACATACGCTACAACGAGCTGCTCATACGCCGCCCCAACCCCGCGCTTCCCATGAAGCCGCACTACCTGCTCGATACGGGTGTGGTGGTGATGACGCTCTTTCCGGGCATACGCGAGGGAATCATGCAGAGCATACTGCGCGCTCCGGGCTTGAAGGCGGTGGTGCTGAAGACCTTCGGCTCGGGCAACGCGCCGCAGAAAGCGTGGCTCATCCGCGAGTTGCAAGACGCCGCCGACCGCGGTATCGTGGTGGTGAACATTACCCAGTGTCAACGCGGCGCCGTGGAGATGGCCCGCTACGAAACGGGGC
>JAJPYW010000024.1 GCA_021204715.1 Prevotellaceae bacterium | reverse complement strand
TGCGCATCGCCACCGAGCTCTACCTGAAACGGCTCATCGTGGGCGGCTTTGAAGGCGTGTATGAAATAGGCAAGAACTTCCGCAACGAGGGCATGGACAAGAACCACAACCCCGAGTTCACCTGCATGGAGCTCTACGTGCAATACAAGGACTACAACTGGATGATGCGCTTCACCGAGCGGTTGTTGGAACGCGTCTGCATGGCCGTGAACGGTTGCTCTGAAACGGTGATCGACGGCAAGACCATCAGCTTCAAGGCCCCTTACCGACGGCTGCCCATCTTGGACGCCATCAAAGAACGCACCGGCTACGACCTCGAAGGCAAGAGCGAGGAAGAGATACGCGCCGTCTGCAAAGAGCTCCACATGGAGATAGACGACACCATGGGCAAAGGCAAGTTGATAGACGAGATATTCGGCGAGTTCTGCGAAGGCACCTTCATACAACCCACCTTCATTACCGACTACCCCGTGGAGATGAGCCCGCTTACCAAGATGCACCGCAGCAAGCCCGGACTGACCGAGCGCTTCGAGCTGATGGTCAACGGCAAGGAATTGGCCAACGCCTACAGTGAGCTGAACGACCCCTTGGATCAAGAAGAACGTTTCAAAGAGCAGTTGCGCTTGAGCGAGAAGGGCGACGACGAGGCCATGTTCATCGACCAAGACTTCTTGAAGGCGTTGCAATACGGCATGCCCCCCACATCGGGCATAGGCATCGGCATAGACCGCTTGGTGATGCTCATGACGGGCAAGCCCTTCATACAAGAGGTGCTCTTCTTCCCGCAGATGCGGCCCGAGAAGCCGGCGCCCAAAGACGCGCCCCAAAAGTTCGTGCAGGCCGGCATACCCGAAGCGTGGGTGCCGTTGGTACAGAAAGCGGGCTACAACTTGGTGGCCGACTTGGAAGAGGTACATCCGCAGAAGCTGCATGCCGACATCTGCGGTCTGAACAAGAAATACAAGTTGGGGTTGGAAAACCCTTCGGTAGATGATGTAAAGGCGTGGATTGAAAAAAGAGGGAAATGAAACAGCTCGGCAAGATAGGCATCATGGGCGGTGGCAGCTGGGCTACAGCCATTGCCAAGATGGTGTTGGAGAAGGAACCTACTATCAATTGGTACATCCGGCGCGACGACCGCATCGTCGACTTCAAGCGCTTGGGCCACAACCCCGCCTACCTGACGGGCGTGAAGTTCGACACGAAGCGCATCCAGTTCAGCTCCAACATCAACGAAGTGGTCAAGGAGTCGGACACGCTTATCTTCGTCACTCCCTCCCCTTACCTGAAGACGCACTTGAAGAAGCTCAAGACGCGCATCCGCGACAAGTTCATCATCTCGGCCATCAAAGGCATTGTGCCCGACGACAACCTTATCGTGTCGGCCTACTTCACCAAGGAGTACAACGTGCCCGCCGGCAACATCGCCATCCTCGCCGGGCCTTGCCATGCCGAGGAAGTGGCGTTGGAACGGCTCTCCTACCTCACCGTGGCTTGCACCGACATAGACAAAGCCGGAACGGTGGCCTCGCAATTGGCCGGCCGCTACATCAAGACTTCGGTAAGCAACGACGTGGCGGGCATCGAGTACAGTTCCGTGCTGAAGAACGTCTACGCCATCGCAGCGGGCATCTGCAGCGGCTTGAAGTATGGCGACAACTTCCAAGCGGTGTTGATGTCCAACGCCATACAAGAGATGAACCGTTTCCTCAAGACGGTGCATCCGCTCGACCGCAACATCACCGACTCAGCCTACTTGGGCGACCTCTTGGTGACGGGTTACTCCAACTTCAGCCGTAACCGCACCTTCGGCACCATGATAGGCAAGGGCTACTCCGTAAAGAGCGCCCAGATAGAGATGGAGATGATTGCCGAAGGCTACTACGGCACCAAGTGCGTCAAGGAGATAAACAAGCACTACCACATCGACATGCCGATTGTGGACGCCGTTTACAACATCCTGTACGAGCGCATCTCGCCCATGATAGAGATCAAACTCCTCACGGACTCGTTCCGGTAGGGGATGTGTATAATATAACACTTCGGAAGCCGAAGGGGATGTGTCTTCATACACAGCCACTGATTGCATTATCAACCAAGCGCCAATGCCTGCCCCCGGCAAGCGGAAGCAGGAAGCGGGGCTAAAAAAATTATATATTATGATTGCTTTACACATTGAAAAGAGCTTCGGAACTGTTTCCAAAGAGAACGTGGCGGCCTACGAGGCACGGGTAATGGCCGCACAGAAGATGTTGGAAGAAGGTACGGGTGCCGGCAATGATTTCTTGGGCTGGCTGCACCTGCCCTCCTCCATCACACCCGAACACCTCGCCGACTTGAACGCCACCGCACAGACCTTGCGCGAGAACTGCGAAGTAGTGATCGTAGCCGGCATAGGCGGCAGCTACTTGGGCGCGCGCGCCGTCATCGAGGCGCTCTCCAACAGCTTCGCCTGGCTGCAGACGGAAAAGAAATCGCCCGTCATCATCTTTGCCGGACACAACATCGGCGAAGACTATCTCTATGAACTCACCGAATACCTGAAAGGAAAGAAGTTCGGTGTCATCAACATTTCCAAGTCGGGCACCACGACCGAGACGGCACTGGCTTTCCGCCTGCTCAAGAAGCAGTGCGAGACACAGCGCGGCAAGGAGATGGCCCGCAAGGTAATCGTAGCCATTACCGACGCCGTAAAGGGAGCCGCCCGCGTCACCGCCGACAAGGAAGGATACAAGACGTTCGTCATTCCCGACAATGTAGGCGGCCGTTTCTCCGTCTTGACACCGGTAGGCCTGCTGCCCATCGCCGTGGCCGGATTCGACATTGTGAAATTGGTAGCCGGCGCCGCCGGGATGGAGCAAGTGTGCGGCATCGACAAGCCCTTCTGCGAGAATCCCGCAGCCCTCTACGCCGCCACCCGCAACGAGCTCTACAAGAGCGGCAAGAAGATTGAGATCTTGGTGAACTTCAACCCCAAACTGCACTACGTGGGCGAATGGTGGAAGCAACTCTACGGCGAGTCGGAAGGCAAAGACCACAAAGGCATCTTCCCCGCGGCAGTAGACTTCTCTACCGACCTGCACTCCATGGGACAGTGGATACAAGACGGCGAGCGCACCATCTATGAGACGGTCATCTCCGTGGAACAACCCAACCACAAATTGGAGATTCCCACCGACGAAGCCAACTTGGACGGACTGAACTTCTTGGCCGGCAAGCGGGTGGACCAAGTCAACAAGATGGCCGAATTGGGCACCCAGTTGGCCCACGTGGACGGCGGCGTGCCCAACATGCGCGTGGTCATCTCGGCATTGGACGAGGAGAACATCGGCGGCCTGCTCTACTTCTTCGAAAAGGCTTGCGGCATCAGCGGCTACCTCTTGGAAGTGAACCCCTTCAACCAGCCGGGTGTAGAAGCCTACAAGAAGAACATGTTCGCCCTCTTGGACAAACCGGGCTACGAAGCCGAGTCGAAAGCCATCCGTGCCCGTCTATAAGTAGGATTATAGTTCAACGAAAGCACTTCGGAGGTCGTTAGACCGACCAAGCCTCCCCTATTAGGGGAGGTTTGGAGGGGTGGTCAAGCAATAAATAAGCGGCAGCGCCGCTTTGGAGGGGTAGTAAGCAAGGCCCCATAGGGGTTGTGTCTTCAGACACAACTCCTATAACCGGGATTTAACGATTTTCTCGGTTTCCTCCCACAGTTGTCCCATCTGTACATGCTCCGTGTACTTATGGGACAGCTTCTTTTCATGGCAGCTGGCGTTCAGCGTGCCGGTGCGCTTACCGGCCTCTTCGTCCAAGAGCAGGCTCACAGCCGTGGCCGCTCCCTTGCGCGGCTTGCGTATGAAGGGACGGAAGAAGATGTCGGTCAACGGGTCGAACCACATATGCATGGTGATGATGTCGGTCGACACCACGCCCGGGTCGGCGGCGTTCACCACAATGCCCCGTTCCTTTACACGGCGTGCCAAGTCGATGGTGAAGAGCGTCAAGGCCAACTTGGTGTTGCTGTAGATGGGGATGCGCCAGAAGCCGCCACGCCGGCCCCGTGTGAAGAAGTCGGGGAAGTCGAGCGTGCCTATGGCGTAGGTACACGACACCATGTTGACGATGCGGCTGCCCTTGCCCATCAAGGGCAGCAGCTTGCGTGTCAACAGGTAAGGCCCCACATAATTCACGCTCACCGTCTGTTCCAAGCCGTCTTCGGTAATGTGCAGGCCGGTCTCCAACGTGCCGGCGTTGTTCATCAAGAGCGTGAGCGGCTCGCCGCGTCCGAGCATGTCATTCGCGAACGCTTCCACCGAAGCGAGCGAGGCCAAGTTTATCTCCTTCACCTCTATATGGTCATTGCCCGTATCACGCGCCAACATCTGCCGCTTGGCTTCGGCTGCCTTGGCATTGCGGCACGCCATCACTACCTTGTATCCCGCCGTGGCCACGGCACGGGTTATCTCGGTGCCCATGCCGCCGTCGGCACCCGTTATAATTGCCAATTTCATATTCCTTCTGTGTTTATCTATCAAGCCGCCCGGCTGCCGACAATAGCTCGCCACGGCAACGTTTATGCTGTTTCCTTCTGCGGTTCTCATCCCCGAAGGGATACACCTATTATATATATATCCGTCAAGCCCCTTGGCTTTCGATGCGTGCAATCTCCCGCTTCAAGCAAGGCGGCAACTCCTCTTGCAAGTGTTGGTGGCAAGCCATGTCGATGGTGTACATCCTCGCGATGCAATAGTTGCTGTGCTTGCAGTTGCAACGGGCGTTCTCCTCGGCCCGCATGCGGTTCACAAAGCCCGGCTCGTTGAGCAACGCGCGCGCCATCTGCACCGCTTGGAAGCCATGTCCCAACACCTCGTCTATCTTCTGCCTTGATACCAATCCGCCCACGTAGATGAGCGGCATCTTGAGCGCGGCGCGGAACTTGAGCGCATCCTCCAAGAAGTAGGCCTCTTTGAAAGGCACGGTGGGAATCATCATCTTGCCCACCATGCGCACGCCATATTTCAACCACCAGCACTTCATGTAGTAGGTCATGGTGCGTATGGGCATCTCGCCCCGCATCACGTACATGGGCGCCTTGCTCACGAAGCCCCCGCTCAGCACCAAGGCGTGCGCCCCCGACTGTTCCAAGCGTTTGGCCACTTGCAGCGCCTCGTCAATCTCCATGCCCCCTTTGAAGCCGTCGCGCAGGTTGGTCTTCACAATGACGGCCATGTCGCTGCCGGCGGCGCGCATCACCTCCTCCATCACCATGTCCATGAAGCGCATGCGGTTTTCGAGCGGGCCGCCGAAGGCGTCTTTGCGGTGGTTGGTATAGGGCGAAAGGAACTGGCTTATCAAGTAACCGTGGCCGGCGTGCACCTCCACCGCGTCGAAGCCCGCCTCGCGCGCCAAGTTCACCGCGCGGCCGTAAGCGCGGGCCAACCCGGGCAGCTCGTCGGCCCGCAAGCCCCGCACCATGGTGGGCGAATACAGGTTGAAGCCGCCGCTGGCACCCACCGGCGTGCAGCCGCATATACTCTTGTGCGACATGTTGCCGCAATGCCCCAACTGGATGCCCGCCGCGGCACCTTCGGCATGCACGGCATCGGTCAGGCGGCGCAAGCCCGGCACAATCTCGGGGCGCATCCACAGTTGCCGGTCGAAGGAGAGGCCGCTTCGCGTCACGGCGGCATAGGCCACGGTAGTCATGCCCACGCCGCCCGCAGCCACCGAGCGGTGGTACTCGAGCAGTTGTTCCGAAGGCACGTTGCCCGGGCACATGCTCTCGAAAGCGGCCGAGCGGATGGTGCGGTTGCGCAAGGTCAACGGGCCGAAAGTGACGGGCGTGAATAAGGTTGAATCTTTCATAATGTGTCTCTATAGAATTGTCGAATGAATGTCTGCGATTTCAGAGGCGTTGTACAAGGCGATTCCCAAAGCAGGTCAATAGATAAAAGGTATCACCCGCTTGCGCCGCCCCACCGCCTCGTCGCCGAACTCTTCGCGGTAACGGCGGTGAATGGCGTCGGCACGGGGCACCAAGTTGGCAAACGTCCACCACACGAACACCCAAGCGGCCGGCGAGAGCGTGAGCACGGCAAAGCCCGTCCACTCCACCAATTCACCGAAGTAGTTGGCCGAGGTGACGTAGCGGTAAAGCCCCTTGGCAGGCAGGTAGTGGGCCGTGTCGCCCGGTTTGCGCAAGTGGCGTATCACGTAGTCGGAATGGAGGTTGACGCCCATGCCGATGAAGAAGAGCAGCAGCCCCAAAAGGGCGTGCGGCCGCAGCAGGCAGGCCGCGCCGGCGTCGTACAAGCCCATGCGGGGAAAGTAGAAAAGACCGCCCGCCTGCATCATGCCGTTCAGCACGTTGAACACCACGCCCATGGCCACGATGGCCA
>JAJPYW010000176.1 GCA_021204715.1 Prevotellaceae bacterium | reverse complement strand
CCCGCCTGAACCGTTTGGGAACCGGTGCTTGGGAGCGGTTGAAAGAGCGCACCAAAACCAAGATAAAAGACATAGCCCGCGACCTCATCAAGCTCTATGCCCTGCGCCGCGAGGAGAAAGGCTTCCAGTACAGCCCCGACAGCTTCCTGCAGCGCGAGCTCGAAGCCTCCTTCATTTACGAAGACACCCCCGACCAAAGCAAAGCCACCGCCGAAGTAAAAGCCGACATGGAGAGCGCCCGTCCCATGGACCGCTTGGTGTGCGGCGACGTGGGCTTCGGAAAGACCGAAGTGGCCGTGCGCGCCGCTTTCAAGGCCGCTTGCGACAACAAGCAAACAGCCGTCTTGGTGCCCACCACCGTGCTGGCCTACCAACACTATCAAACCTTCCGCGAGCGGTTGAAAGAGTTCCCCTGCCGGGTAGAGTACCTGAGCCGCGCCCGCACCGCCACCCAAGTGAAAGACATCATAAAAGGCGTGGCCGACGGTTCCATCAACATCCTCGTAGGCACCCACCGCATTTTGGGAAAGGACGTCAAGTTCAAAGACCTCGGGTTGCTCATCGTCGACGAAGAGCAGAAGTTCGGTGTCAGCGTCAAGGAGAAGCTGCGCCGGCTAAAGGTAAATGTAGACACCCTCACCATGACCGCCACGCCCATACCACGCACGCTGCAATTCTCCCTAATGGGCGCCCGCGACCTCTCCGTCATACAGACACCGCCGCCCAACCGCTACCCCATACAGACCGAAGTACACACCTTCAACGAAGAGATCATCACCGATGCCATCAACTTTGAGATGAGCCGCAACGGGCAAGTCTTCTTTGTAAACAACCGCATCGCCAATTTGCCCGAGTTGAAGCTTCTCATAGAGCGTCACATCCCCGACTGCCGCGTGGCCGTGGGGCACGGTCAAATGGACCCGGCTGAATTAGAGAAAGTCATCTTGGGCTTCGTCAACTACGACTACGACGTGCTGCTTGCCACCACCATCGTGGAGAACGGCGTAGACATACCCAACGCCAACACCATCCTGATAAACCAAGCGCAAAACTTCGGTTTGAGCGACCTGCACCAAATGCGCGGCCGCGTGGGACGCAGCAACAAGAAAGCCTTCTGCTACCTGCTGGCACCGCCCCTTTCCACACTCACTTCCGAAGCCCGCCGCCGCTTGCAAGCCATCGAGAACTTCTCCGACTTGGGCAGCGGCATACACATCGCCATGCAGGACCTCGACATACGCGGCGCAGGCAACATGCTCGGTGCCGAGCAGAGCGGCTTCATAGCCGACCTTGGTTACGAAACCTACCAAAAGATACTCTCCGAAGCCGTGCACGAACTCAAGACCGACGAGTTTGCCGACCTTTATGCCGCCGATACCAAAGCCGCCGACAAGGGCGGCGCGTCCCTTACGGACATACCCTTCGTGGAAGAATGTCAAGTGGAGAGCGACTTGGAACTGCTGCTTCCCGCCACCTACGTGGCAGGCAGCAGCGAGCGCATGTTGCTGTACAGAGAACTCGACACACTCACGTCCGACGACCAAGTAGCCGCCTTCCGCATCCGCCTTGAAGACCGCTTCGGCGCCCTGCCCGAAGAGAGCGAAGAGCTGCTGCGCATCGTTCCCTTGCGCCGCCAAGCCGCCCGCTTGGGCATTGAGAAAGTGTTCCTTAAAGGCGGCCGCATGACACTCTTCTTCGTATCCAATCCCGACAGTCCCTACTACCGCAGCCCCGCCTTCGGTAAAGTCATCAGCTACCTCATGCAGTATCCCCGCCGCTGCGACTTGCGCGAGCAGAACGGCAAGCGCAGCCTCTTGGTGCACGACGTGTCACGCGTGGAAGAAGCCTTGCATGTATTTGGAGAAATCGCTGCCATGGCGGAAGCGGAAGCGTCGTGACAACACTTCTCGATTATTCAGTACCCGTTGCGCAAGTGTTGTGACAACGTGCCTGCCTTGTTATTTACCGGCTCACCAAGCCACCAACGTGCCTACTTTGCGGTCCCACAAGTAAACATCAATGGTCTCTCCTTACACGTTTAGGAATGAGTTTGTTGATTTGTTTAAGCGCGATAGGGGGCATGGGCAGTTCGGGCAACAAATCCATGAAGCGGCCTTCCATGCCCACCACGCGTGTCAATGAGATGAAATTGCTTAATGTCATGTTCTGCATGACACCTTGCTCGAAATGGCTGATGGTGGCAAGCCCCACGCCCGATTTCTCGGCCATCTCCTTTTGGCTCATTCTCGCCGCAAGCCTGTAGGCTTTGATACGTTGTGCCAAGAGCAGCACAATCGTTTGGTTTGTGATGTATTCGCCGTTATACATAGTGGTTTTATATGACCATTTAAGTGCAAATATACAAATTAATATCCATATATGACCACAATAATGAAACAATTTAATGCAATAAGCAATCACAGTTGTTCCAACAATGCGATAAACTCTTGCTTGGTGATTCCTATATTACGGAGGATATTCTTGACAATGAACTCGGGTATGGGTTCTTTGTGTGTTTGAAAGATAACCGGACGCAACATCCCCGGCTTACTCCATTTCTCGTGTCCGCCATTGGTGCCGTTGTATGTCAATCCCAATAAAGTGAGGACGGCACGCAATTCACTCCTTTTTATATTAGCCAAACTCCTCATGCAGGCACCGACACTTTAGCGGGAACGACAATCTTTTCATACGCCTTCCTGCCGCCTAAAAGGTCGCGCACCTCTTTCTTTTTGAGCATGGTGGTAAAAGAAGGAGGCATTATCGTGTCTTTCCTCTTCCTCCAACCGTGCTCAATCAAGTCTTCGATGAGCGTGCCATGCTCCACGCACCAATCTACATGCGTGCGGAAGCACTCGTAGAAATTGGCTATGGCATCGTTGAAGTCGTTGCCCGACGATGAAATATCGAGCGAAGGGCAATAAGCTATATAATCCTCCCCCTCTTGAAAGACGTAGAATTCTATCGAAAAACGATATTCAGACAAGTCGTGGCCTTTCGCTTCCACCTTTAAGACCAATTTATCAGGTGCTTTTACCATACTATTCCTTATTAATATACTACAACGCCATTGTCGCTTCACGGAGTGCGTTTGACGTATCCCTTGCATCACTTTCCGCCTCCCGATGAAACAGACATCAGAATCAAGTACAAATATAGCGAAATAATGCATAACGCCTATCATCTTTAAGATAAATTCTATGCGCCGTTCAATTATCAGCGGGCTTCGGCACACTTTCTCCCACTATTCTATCAGCTACAACACCCTCACCGGACAGTTGATGATTAAAAAACACATAACCATTGAAAAATCTTGTCTTCTGTATCGCAAAATGGTACAATTGCCGTTGAACTTCGCGCCATAAAACAGCAGGAAGATGGAAAAGAGTTTGATTACAGACATCCGTATTGCCGCAGCCAACTTGAAAGGCGGCAAGTTGCGCAACATGCAAGCGTTGGCACACGTGCTTGGGCGCATTAAAGAAGCGGCCGCGCTTGCCACCGACGATGAAGCCATGGCACTTTCGGTTCTTATGGACCGACAATGCAGCGACAGCGGCACCACCGTGACCGACCTGACCGTTTACTTCGACTGCACGTACTTGGAAGCGATGGCCTGCGTGCCCGCCCTGCGCGCGTTGCAAGCCAAAGGCTACCTCAAAGCCGACGACATGAGCGAGTTCAACACAGCCAAGATATCCTTCATGATCCTGCCGGCCGTCTTCAACAACATTGTAGAAGGAAGGGAGCCCTTGGCCGGCGTGCAAGCTGCGGAAGCCACGTTCGACCAGTTCGACTACTGCCGCGTTGCCGACCGGCTTATACACGCGCGCCACGAAGGACACATCGACACCGCCACGTTATTCAACCGGGTGCTCGACTTGGAAGCCCGATACAGCCACCTTCCCTTGGTGGAAGGCGTCAAAGCCGTGCTTGCCGACGTGACCGACCGCACGCTCTTCTACGAAGCCTGCTACGACTTCCAAAACGAGAGCGACGGCGGTGCGTCCGACTTGAAAGACACGTTGAACAGCATTTACGACCGCAAAGCCGACTTCCTCGTGCAGACACGCCACTTCATGGAACACGACCACACCCTGCTCACCACAGGCCTTGTGGAGCTGCGTCACGACGACATCGCGCTCACCGACAAAGGCCTCGAGCTGCTCTTTGGAAAAGACGCCGTGCTCTACAAGAAAATGAAAGGCGGGTTGGACCGCTTCGAGTTCGTGCGCACCGTCAAGCAGCAAGTAAGAGACCTGCCCGACTCGCCCTCCTCCTACGAAGTCTACAAGATGACGCGGAACGTAGAACTGCTCGAAGAAGCCAACGACGGCTTGCACTTCATCCACGCGCTGCGTGCCATGGTGCATGAAGCCGGCGGCCGCATGCTTTACTATCTCATCTGTTACGAACTCGTCAAGGACGACAACTTCGTGCTGTGCCAGCTCTCTGACATCACCACCAAGAGCGAGGAGATACAGCTGCGACGCCAACTCAAAGAGAACAAGCACCCTTTGCAACAGACCGGCTTGGCCGAGCTCACGGGCGGCGGCATGTTCGGCAGTGCCTCGGTCGATCTCACCGAGAAAGGCAAGCGCCTCTATTTGGAAGAAGACTACGACCTCTTTTGCAAGGAGACGTCGGACAACGACCTGATACCGTCTGACAAGATAACTACCAAGCAACTCTACTTCAGCGGCGACACCGAGCGGCAGCTGCGCTCGCTTGCCAACAGCCTCAAGCAAGGCAACTACGAAGCCCTGTGCAGCCGGTTGGAGCAAAGCCACCTGCCCAAAGGCATCACTGTGTTGCTCTACGGCTATCCCGGCACCGGCAAGACCGAAAGCGTGCTGCAGCTTGCCCGGCAAACAGGCCGCGCCATCTACCACGTAAACATAGCGTCCACCAAGTCGTGCTGGTTCGGCGAGAGCGAAAGACTTATCAAGGAAGTGTTCGACGACTACCGCAAGCTCTGCGGCAGGCAAGAAGTGAAGCCCATTCTGCTCTTCAACGAAGCCGACGGCATCTTCTCCAAGCGCAAGGACTCGGCAAGCGGCAGTGTGGCCCAGACGGAGAACGCCATACAGAACATCATTCTCGAAGAGATGGAGCGGTTGGACGGCATCCTTGTGGCCACCACCAACTTGGCCGACAACCTCGACAACGCTTTCGAGCGCCGCTTCCTCTTCAAGATAAAGTTTGAAAAGCCGGGTGTAGAGGCCAAGAAACAGATATGGCTCTCCAAGCTGCCGGCCCTTTCACCCGAGCTCGCCGGCCGTTTGGCGGCGGGCTACGACTTCAGCGGAGGCGAGATAGACAACATTACCCGCAAAGTCTTGGTAGAGGAACTGCTTGTCGGCACGAAGATTACCGACGAGGCCCTCATTACCCTTTGCAACGACGAGAGGCCTGCTACCGAAAAGCGCAAGATAGGTTTTTGAGGCGGCAGCCCCGTGGCTTCCGACAATCCGAAAGGATTCTATACCTTATTATATATATATCCTTGTGCAAACCGCCGCTACACTGTAACGGCGGTTTTTGTGCGTCTTATCGCGACCTATAACTGCATTGGGAAGATGAAGTTGAATCGAATCGCTTCCACTCATCGTATCGAACCGCTTCCATAGCATCTATCGAACCGCTTCCATAGCACTTATCGAAACGCTTCGATAGATACCCATCTATGCAGTCGTTGCAAACGCATCATAATAGTCGATAGAAAACAAGCATTACAGTCGTTGCAATATCATCAATGCTTTCCTTAGGGTGTATAAACTCGAGTTTATAACACCTACAAACTCGAGTTTGTAGATCCGTGCAAAAGCATTGTCTCAACCTGCCAAATGGCTTCCTTGTATTTCCGTATCCCCTTCCTTACTATCTAAGCATCCCATTTGTCGGCATCCAAGCAACGGCTTCCCAAGATTTGTGCAATACTTTCCTTTTGGTGTCATCGCCGCGTACTTCTCTTATTAAGAGAAGGATTCAGGCACTTTGACGGACGTAAGATGCTGATATACAGTATGCAGTCGAAGCACCGCCTTAAACATTTGCTAAACAATGTTTAGTAAATGTGCAGAAAATGTATGGATTGCGAAAAAAAAGTGTCATATTATTTCTTTGTTATAAAAATAAATATATAACTTTGCGGCAGGTGGTAGCGTCTCTTACCGAGAGATGCAAATATTGAAAGTGCTAAATAATTAACACATTGCGGTTAGAATTGTAATATCCATCTACGGGGGCGGGTAGGAGTATCTGACTGAACGGCACGTTGCCGGGACGTTCAAGTTGAACTATCTGTAAAATAGAAGGATATGAAATGTAAATTCTACGGAGTACTGTTGGCTCTGGCGCTCGCAGGCTTTTCACCCACGGTGAAGGCCCAGGAGATT
>JAJPYW010000076.1 GCA_021204715.1 Prevotellaceae bacterium | reverse complement strand
GACGGAAGTACACCTGTATGGTGGCGTCGCCCGAGTTGGAGGAGGTGGAGGTCATATAGAGCATGTTCTCCACACCGTTGATACTCTCTTCCAAAGGCATGATGACACCGTTCAACACCGCGTCGGCATCGGCACCGGTGTAGGTACCGTTCACACGCACGGTAGGAGGCGCGATGTCAGGATATTGCTCTACAGGGAGCGAAACCAGCGATATCAAACCAATGGCAAGAATCAGCACGGCGATGGAGATGGCCATCACCGGCCGCTTGATAAATATGTTTCCTTTCATTGCTTTTTCTCTTTTAAATGCATCGGATAACAATCAGCTGCGGGACGCTTATTTCACTTGCGTCCCTTCCCTCATCAAACCGGCGCCTTGCGCCACAATCTCTTCGCCTTCTTTCAAGCCGTCGAGCACGATGTATTCTTGTCCGTCGCTGTTGGGGGATACGGTAACCAAAGCGGATACGGCCTTACCGTCCACCACTTTATATACCAATGTCTTGTCCTGCATCTGCACGGTGGCTTCTTGCGGGATGACGATGCAGTTCTTATAGACAGAAGGCACGAGGATGACGCCGGAGGCGCCGCTGTGCAGCAACCTTTCTTCGTTGGGGAACACGGCGCGTACCACTACCGTGCCGGTCTGCCGGTCGATGACGCCGCTGATGGACTCTACCTTGCCTTTATGTTCGTAAATGGAGTTGTCGTTCAGTTGCAGTTCTACTTCGGGCATGCCCGCGAGGGCCTCGTCCATGGTGCCGTATTCGCGCACCAAAGAGAGCAACTGGTTCTCGGTCATGGAGAAGTAGACATACATCGTGGAGTTGTCGGACACGGTGGTGAGCGGCTGGGCCATGGCCGAGCTTACCAACGCGCCTACACGGTAAGGCAGCGAGCCGACCACGCCGTCGGACGGGCTCTTCACTTCTGTATAGGAGAGGTTGTTGCGGGCGTTCACTTCCTGTGCCTCGGCCTGGGCCAACTCGGCTTTGGCGGTGAGGTAGCTGTTCTCGGAAGTCTTCAAGGTGAATTCCGACACCACTTGCTGGGCATACAGCTCTTGGTTGCTGGTGTAGGTCAATTCGGCTGTGGCCACGCCGGCTTTCGCCGCTTCCACATTGGCCAACGCCGTGTTCAAGGCCGCTTTGTAGGGCACTTGGTCGATTACGAAAAGTATCTGTCCTTTACGCACTTTGTCGCCCTCACTGACTAACAGCCTTTCAATGGTACCTGACACTTGCGGATAAATCTCGATATCCTGCCGGCCGCGTATGGTTGCCGAGTAGGATGTGGAGAGCTCCTTGTCTTGAGGAGCGACCGTCATTAATACATACGAAGACTCTGCAGAACCGCTTGACGCCTGCTTGCACGACGTCAGTCCTGCCGCGCTGCCGATACATAATACCAACAGCAGCCATTTCTTTTTTACTGTAATCATACTGTTCTCTATTACCTTTTTAATAACGCGGCAAAAGTAGGTGAAAGGGCTAAATGAGCGGTGTCCTATTTTACTTTATAGATGTCCTATACTCTCTTTTTTTAATTAATTAAGAGAATAAAAGGCGGAAAGAATAGATAATATTCCTTTTGGGACATTCTGTTTTCCCTGCAATTCACCAAATTTGCAGCGTTGAAAATAGTTCAGATGGAAAAAGAGAATATAAGGACTGTTAATATCGAGGATTTCAAGACGTTTTCAAACGCGTTTGATTACATTGACGACGACATCGCCATCATAGGTACGGTGGGGTTGAACAACTACAATTTCAACCAGGAAACGATGCGTTTGGGCTTCTTCCTGATTGTTTTCTGTGTGGACGGGTGCATCCAGATGGATGTCAACTACAAATCCTACCGTTTGGAGCGGGGAGACGTGTTGTTCGGCATGCCCAACAGCATCATTGGCAACATGTTGTTGAGCCCGAAGAACCAGATGAAGTTCTCGGCTTTCTCTACGGGCTTCTTGCAGCGGCTGTTCAAAGCCGATCGTATATGGGACACGGCTGTTTACCTGCACCATAATCCGGTGAAGCACACAAACGGCGAAAAAGTGGAGCCGGTGTACAAACTGCTGCACGAACTGCTTGTGATGAAAATAGGGGACACCCCGCATCCTTACCACAAGGAGATGATACGCTACCTTTTTTCAGCCCTCTTTTGCCAGTTGATGGGCGATTTCAGCCAAGAGTCGGCCCATCAGGGAAACGCCGAGGAACCCAAAGAGGTGGCGCGCCAAGTGCACTACATTTTCCGCAGGTTTGCCGAGATGCTTTCCCAAGACAACGGCATGCACCGGTCGGTGGCTTACTATGCCGATGCTTTGTGTTACAGTCCCAAGCATTTCTCGAAGGTGATCAAGCAAGCCAGCGGCCACACGCCGATAGAACTCATCAACAAGGCGGCCATGGAACATATCAAGTACCGGTTGAAACATTCTGAGAAGTCCATCAAGGAGATTGCCGAGGAGTTCAACTTCTCCAACCAATCGTTTTTCGGGAAGTATGTGAAGGCCCATTTGGGTATGTCGCCGGCGCAGTACAGAGACCGGAAATAGTCTTTGCGGGCGTGCTTCGCGCGGGGTTTGCCCCTTCTTGTCACTCGCCCGTCAAAGTAATGGCCGCCTCGCATACAGCGTCTTGGAAGGCACGTGCCTCCTTGCTTTGCAACACATCTTGGTTCATGATGGCGAAAGCGGCCAAGTGGCCGTTTTTCAGTTTCATATATCCGGCCAAGCAGTTGATGCCCGTGAAGGAGCCGGTTTTGGCATGGACGTTGCGGCAGCCGGCCGAGCCGCCTTTCATGCGGTTTTTCAGCGTGCCGTCTATGCCGGCCACCGGCAGCGCCTTGTAGATTTGCCGGTAAATGCCGGGTTTCGACCATGCGTATCTTAAGAAAGCCACCAACAGTTCGGGCGAGATGTAGTTGTAATTGGACAGCCCGCAACCGTCGGCTATGCGGTAGTGTTTGGGGTTGTAGCCTAAAGTGGTTATCAAGCGGCGCACGGCGTCAAGCCCCTCCTTTGCCGATACGTGCTTCTTGCCCGTTGTCTGTACTCCCAAGCGGCACAGCATGGCCTCGGCGTTCACGTTTTCGCTCTCTTTGAGCATCTTCTTCAATACCGCATCCACCGGCGTGGCGTGTTCCCCTACCCATACGGCGCTGCTTTTATCTGTCAACTCCTTGAAGCCATATCCTTTGGGGCAGCTGACGCCCCTCCCTTCCAACCGGTCCACAAGCGTCTGCATGAAGAAATCTTGTGAAGGGTAGATGTTTACCGCGCCGGCGCGCGCGGCATCCACGTTGCCCGATACCGTCACTTTGTTCCCATTCTCCAACCAGTTGCGTGTCACTTTGAAACCGCCGGCGGAGGGTGTGCGGCTCACGGTCTTGTTGATTAGCGTATAATAAGAAGAGGTGGGGACTGCCGTCAACCGCGCCTGCTTGCCGGCTTCCGCAGGCACGGCTTTCACCGTCACAGCACCCTTGGCCAACATCAACGGGGAGAGATAGGGCTGGAAAGCGTCGGGCGTGTCGTCCCACAGCCAACCGCTGCCCCAATAGAGGGAGTCTTTCATGGAGACATCTCCGTAGAGCTTGCCTTGTATGGCCTTGAAAGGAAGCCGTGCCACCAAGGTAGCCAACGTGTCCAACGCCGCGTCGTCAAATTCCGGATCGAATCCGCCAACCACATAGAGGTCGCCCCGCAGCGTGTCGCACTCCACGTACCCTTTGTACCACACTTCGGTGCGGAACGGCGCGTCAGCCTCCGGCCCGTCCAAGGCGGTAACGGCTGTGAGCAGTTTCATGGTGGAGGCAGGATGGGAGAGCTTGTCGGCTTGGTAAGCATATAGCGTTTCCCCGGCAGTCAAGTCGTAAATACAGATGCCCGCATGGGAAGCTGCCGGCAACTGCCGTGCCACAATGCTGTCAAGCCTGGAAGCATACTTTCGCGTTGCATCGGGCAAGTCTTGCGCGAATGTAAAGCCAGCGCAGGACAAGCATAGTGCAAGAAGCAGTAAGAAACGCTTCATGACCGGCGGCGCGTATGGTTTCATGGCTGACAGCAGGTGCTTTAAAGGGAAATTACAACAGTTCTTTGAATATCTCGCCCACTGTAGGGTGGGGAAAGACAGTCTTTTTCCACGCTTTGGCGGTCAGCCTCCATTCAATGGCCATGCCTGCCAAAGCGATGATTTCAGATGCGGGGTTGCCTAATACATGGGCGCCCAAAAGGGTGTTGTCTTCGGCCAACAACAGTTTGCACACACCGTTCACCCCATCGTTCTCGGCTACGAAACGCCCCGAATAAGCCATGGGTAGCTTCACGGCCCGGTAAGCGGTGCCCTGCTTTTGCAGACGCTCTTCCGTCTCCCCTACTCCGGCTATTTCAGGATTGGTGTAGACCACGCCCGGAATGGCGCGGTAACTCATGCGGTCCTCCTCGCCCAAGATGGCGTGTATAGCTACCTCGGCTTCGCGCGCGGCCGTGTGTGCCAGCATGGAAAAGCCCGTCAAGTCGCCACAGGCATAGACATTCGGCAGTGAGGTGCGCATCTGCGTGTTTACAATGATGTTGCCCCGATCCGTGCGTTCCAATGCAAGGTTCTCCAATCCATATCCTTTCCAAACGGGACGCCGGCCCACGCTGAGCAGCAGCTTTTCAGACACCACGCTGCCCGCTTGGCCGGCAGTGGTCAGGTAGTTCACCTGTATGTTGTTTGACTCATTTTCCACAGAAACCACTTTCGTGCTTGTCAGGAAAATGACACCCCGCTTGGCATACTCGGCACGCAGCATGGCCGAGAGTTCTTTGTCCATTCCTCCCAATATCTCGTCCATCATCTCCACTACCGTGACTTTCACGCCCAAGCTGTTGAAGAAGGAGGCGAACTCCATGCCGATAACACCGCCCCCGATGATGGTCAACGAGGCAGGCAGTTCCTTGTTGTCCAAGGCTTCGCGGTGTGTCCAATATGAAACGCCGTCAATGCCCGGTATGGGCGGTATGAAAGTTTCCGAACCGGTGCAAAGCACCAAATGTTCACAAGTGTACACTTCGCCGCCGCACTGCACGTGCGTGGCGTCGAGGATGGTGGCCTCGCCCGTTACCACGGCCGCGCCGCACCCGGCGAGCTTGGCCTTGATGCCCAGCACCAATTTGCGCACCGTCTTTTGCTTGCGCGCGATAATCCGGGGCAGGTCGAAAGAGACTTCGGGCACAAGCACTGCATATTGCCGCGCATGGCGCGCGCTGTCATAACACTTGGCTGAATAGAGCAATGTTTTCGTGGGGATGCACCCTTCGTTCAGGCAGACACCGCCCAAGCTGTGTTTCTCGAACAATGCCACGCTGAGTCCCGCTTTCGCGGCGGTTTCGGCGGCCGTATATCCCGCAGGCCCTCCGCCGATAATGGCTACTTGACAATTCATTGTTGTTTTAAGTTGGTTATAAAAGGTCATTGCACCTCGACGCCCGCCGCCTTGATTTCTTCGGGGGTTACAGTGGGCAATTCCGCCCCTGTCATCTTCCCCAATACCATCTCGCCGATTTTACGCGCGTCTTCTGCGGAAGCGAAGGGGCGTTTCTTCCCCACTGCAGGAATGAAGGGCTGCACGATGAGCGTGTCCTTCCCGTTCAAGATGGCATAGCCGAAGCCGCTGTCCACCTGCATCACCGCACATTCCAATACCGGCCCTGTAGCCCGTACCGGCTTTCGGGCGGTGCAAAAAGAAAGGCATGTTGCCACGCATAGCAACACGCCCGTCCTTATAATAATAGGATATCTCATTTCGTCCGCGCGGGCATCAATCAACCTCCTCTTCCTCATCGGGATAGAGCTCGAAGATGTCGTCGAAATAGGTAGTGCCGCTGAGACCGGTCAAGATGTAACCCCGTTGTCCGTTGGAGAAGGAAACGGCCGCCTGACGCGAAGAACCGCCGGCATTGTCGTTGTGCACGTCGGAGAGGGTGGTGAAGTCATCGTCATCGTCACCATACCACAAGTCGGCTGCCGGGTCGTACTTCCAATAGTCGTTGGTCACACCGCTGCGGTAGCCGGTTGCCACGTATCCATAACCGTTGATGGCGAAGGAAACGGTACTGTAGCGGGCGATGGCATAGTCATCGTCGTAGTCATGGTCGTCGTCCGTATCGGCGATGTCGCGCAACTGCGTCCACTTTTCGCCGTCGAACTTCCAGAAATCCACGCAAAGCGTACCGTTGTTCTCGCCGCAGCAGACGTATGCCTCGTTGTTAATGACGAAAGCCGTGCCGTAACGGCGCTTCTTGCCGCTGAAGTATTTCTCGCCAGTCATCAGCGTCCAACTGCCGTCCGTCGGGTCGAACTGCCAAAAGTCCATGTACCAGCCTATACCGGTGTAGTTCTCATCGTCGTCATCGTTATATC
>JAJPYW010000058.1 GCA_021204715.1 Prevotellaceae bacterium | reverse complement strand
CTTCCGCTTGTATGTCTGTTCGGTAACGGTTCCACTTTTGTCGTTCGTTCCTTATTATATATAGATGTATATCTTTCTGCATATTTTGTCTTTCTCCACCTTTCTCATCCCGGTGATTAATTTCCCCTATAATCGTTTATATGGCTTATAGAATGTTATTATCCGCTTTAAAAAACTGTGGATTTGTTTGTGGACTTTGAAATATTAGTTACCTTTGCACCACTGATTAAAACGGATATGATTTTTAATTTGTCTTATATACTATTGTGTGGCATGATTATTCTACCGGCAAGAATGGGTAGAAGTGAGCGTTGTGCATGATTGTATGTAAGGTAGGGAGATATACGACGGCCTTTCTCACTTCGAGGTGTGAAAGGCTTTTTTGTTGAACGGTAATTTTGTAATTAGGATAGAGTTATGGCTGATAAATTATTTATTTTCGACACGACGTTGCGCGACGGCGAGCAGGTTCCCGGCTGTCAATTGAATACAGTAGAAAAGATACAAGTAGCCAAACAGTTGGAGGCGTTGGGTGTGGATGTAATCGAGGCCGGTTTCCCCATATCCAGTCCGGGCGATTTCAACTCTGTGATTGAAATTTCCAAGGCTGTGACATGGCCGGTGGTCTGTGCGTTGACACGCGCTTTGGAAAAAGATATCGATGTGGCGGTAGAGGCTTTGAAATATGCCAAGCACAAGCGCATCCACACGGGAATCGGCACTTCCGACCCGCACATCAAGTACAAGTTCAATTCCAACCGCGAGGAGATTATCGAGCGTGCGGTGGCCGCCGTGAAGTATGCCCGCCGCTTTGTAGACGATGTGGAGTTTTATGCCGAAGATGCCGGACGTACCGACAATGAGTACTTGGCGCGTGTGGTGGAAGCCGTCATCAAGGCGGGAGCCACGGTGGTGAACATCCCCGATACGACGGGTTATTGCCTGCCCGCCGAGTATGGCGCCAAGATTAGATACTTGATGGAGCACGTGGACGGCGTGCACAAAGCCATCCTCTCCACCCATTGCCACAATGACTTGGGCATGGCCACGGCCAACACCATGGCGGGCGTGCTCAGCGGTGCCCGGCAAGTGGAAGTGACCATCAACGGCATCGGCGAGCGCGCGGGCAACACCTCGCTCGAAGAGGTGGCCATGATTATCAAGTGCCACAAAGACATCGATATAGAGACAAACATCAACACGCAGAAGATATTCCCCACCAGCCGCATGGTGTCCAGCCTGATGAACATGCCCGTGCAGCCCAACAAGGCCATTGTGGGGCGCAACGCTTTCGCCCACTCATCGGGCATTCACCAAGACGGCGTGTTGAAGAACGTGCAGACGTATGAAATCATCGACCCGCGCGATGTGGGTATCGACGACAACTCCATCGTGCTCACCGCCCGCAGCGGACGCGCGGCGTTGAAGAACCGTTTGGAGCTCTTGGGTGTGAAGTTAGCCCAAGAGAAATTAGACAAGGTGTACGAAGAGTTCTTGAAGTTGGCCGACAAGAAGAAAGAAATCAACGACGACGACGTGTTGATGTTGGCCGGTGCCGACCGCTCCCAGAACCACCGCATCAAGTTGGAGTACCTGCAAGTGACCAGCGGGGTAGGGGTACGTCCTGTGGCCAGCATCGGCTTGAACATCTCGGGCGAGAAGTTCGAGGCAGCCGCCAGCGGCAACGGCCCGGTGGACGCCGCCATCAATGCATTGAAGAAGATTATCAACCGCCACATGACCTTGAAGGAGTTCACCATTCAGGCCATCAGCAAAGGAAGCGACGACGTGGGCAAGGTGCACATGCAGGTAGAGTACGACGGCCGCGTCTACTACGGTTTCGGTGCCAATACCGACATCATTGCGGCGTCGGTGGAAGCCTACATCGACTGTATCAACAAATTCAAACTGTAACTAAATACTTATAACCATTATGAATACACTCTTTGACAAGATTTGGGACGCCCACGTGGTGCAGCAAGTGGAGGAGGGCCCCACACAGCTTTACATCGACCGGCTCTATTGTCACGAAGTGACCACGCCGCAAGCGTTCGCCGGATTGCGCGGGCGGGGCATCCGTTGCTTCCGTCCCGAGAAGATATTCTGCATGCCCGACCACAACACGCCCACGCACGACCAAGACAAACCCATAGAAGATCCCGTTTCCAAAGCACAAGTAGACACGCTTGCCAAGAACGCCGAATATTTCGGGCTGAACCACTTCGGCATGATGGACAAGCGCAACGGCATTATCCACGTGGTAGGACCGGAGCAGGGATTGACATTGCCCGGCATGACCATTGTCTGCGGTGATTCCCACACCTCCACGCACGGAGCCATGGGCGCGTTGGCCTTCGGCATCGGTACCAGCGAAGTAGAGATGGTGTTGGCCTCGCAATGTGTCCTCCAGACACGTCCCAAGACGATGCGCATTACCATCGACGGCAAGTTGGGAAAGGGTGTCACGGCCAAAGACGTGGCCCTCTACATGATGTCGAAGATGACTACCGGCGGCGCCACGGGTTACTTCGTGGAGTATGCCGGCGAAGCTGTACGCTCCCTCTCCATGGAGGGACGGCTCACGCTGTGCAACCTCTCCATCGAGATGGGTGCCCGCGGCGGTATGGTAGCCCCCGACGAGACCACTTTCGCCTACATCAAAGGCCGTGAGTACGCGCCTAAAGGAGAGGCTTGGGAGAAGGCGTTGGCCTATTGGCGAACCTTGCGCAGCGAGGACGACGCGGTGTTCGACAAAGAAGTCCATTACGATGCCGCCGACATCGAGCCCATGATTACCTACGGCACCAATCCCGGCATGGGCATGGGCATTACCCAAGCCATTCCCACGGTGGAAGGCATGGGCGAAGCGGCCCGGGCATCCTTCCTGAAGTCGTTGGGCTATATGGGATTCCGGCCGGGTGAGCGCTTGATAGGCAAGAAGATAGACTATGTATTCCTCGGTGCCTGCACCAACGGGCGCATCGAAGATTTCCGCGCCTTCGCCTCCATTGTGCAGGGGCGCGAGAAGGCCGATGGCGTAGTCGCTTGGTTGGTGCCCGGTTCATGGAAAGTGGAAGCGCAAATCCGTGAAGAGGGTTTGGACCGCGTGTTGCAGCAGGCCGGCTTCGTCATCCGCCAACCCGGTTGTTCCGCTTGCTTGGCCATGAACGACGACAAGATACCCGCCGGCAAGTATGCTGTCTCCACCAGCAACCGTAACTTTGAAGGCCGGCAAGGGCCCGGCTCGCGCACGCTGCTCGCCAGCCCCTTGACAGCCGCCGCAGCCGCCGTTACCGGTGTGGTGACCGACCCGCGCGCGCTGCTTTCCTGAACATCCGCCTACACCGATTCCGATATATAAAACAGCAACGACAATGAAACAGAAATTCAATATATTGACCAGTACCTGCGTCCCGCTCCCCTTGGAGAACGTGGATACAGACCAGATTATCCCGGCCCGTTTCTTGAAGGCCACCACCCGTTCCGAGCAATTCTTCGGAGAGAACCTTTTCCGTGACTGGCGCTACCGGCCCGACGGCTCGCCCAACCCCGACTTCGTGCTGAACAACCCCCGTTACAGTGGCGAAATATTGGTGGCCGGCAAGAACTTCGGTTCCGGTTCCAGCCGCGAGCACGCGGCGTGGGCCATTGCCGGTTACGGTTTCCGGGTGGTTATCTCCAGCTTCTTCGCCGACATCCACAAGAACAACGAGCTGAACAATTTCGTCCTCCCTGTGGTGGTAAGCGAGTCTTTCCTGCAAGAACTCTTCAGTTCCATCGCCGCCGACGCCAAGATGCAGGTAGAGGTGGATTTGCCCCGTCAGACTGTTACCAACAAGGCCACCGGCCACAGCGAGTCGTTCGAGATCAACGCCTACAAGAAACACTGCTTGATGAACGGATTGGACGACATAGACTTCTTGGTACAGAGCAAGGAGAAGATTGAAGCATGGGAAGCCGCGCACTGTTAAGAGAGACCTTATGAAACATCCCAGGATTGAAATAATGGACACCACGCTGCGCGATGGTGAGCAGACGAGCGGCGTCTCTTTTGTACCCCATGAGAAGTTGATGATAGCCCGTCTGCTGCTCGAGGACTTGAAAGTAGACAGGGTGGAAGTGGCTTCCGCCCGTGTGTCCGACGGCGAGTTGGACGCGGTGAAGATGATTTGTGCATGGGCCGCGCGGCGGAATATGCTGCCGCGTGTCGAGGTACTCGGCTTCGTGGACGGACACCGCTCGGTAGACTGGATTTGCGACGCCGGTTGCCGTGTCATCAACCTGCTGTGCAAAGGCTCGTTGAAGCACTTGACGTATCAGTTGAAAAAGACGCCCGAAGAGCATGCCGGCGAGATTGTCGCCGTGGTGGATTACGCCCTTTCGCGGGGCATGGACGTGAACGTCTATTTAGAGGATTGGAGCAACGGCATGAAGGATTCCCCCGACTATGTGTACCGGCTCATGGACGTCTTGGTGCACACGGGTATCCACCGCTTCATGCTGCCCGACACCTTGGGCGTGCTCAACCCCTTGCAAGTCATTGAGTTCATGCGCAAGATGCTCAAGCACTATCCCGACGCCCACTTCGATTTCCATGCCCACAACGACTACGATTTGGCCGTGAGCAACGTGCTGGCCGCCGTGTTGAGCGGTTGCAGGGGCTTGCACACCACCATCAACGGATTGGGAGAGCGGGCAGGCAACGCACCGCTGGCCAGCGTACAGGCCATCTTGAAAGACCATTTCAGCGCCATTACGGGCATCGACGAGAGCCGGTTGAACGACGTGAGCCGCGTGGTAGAATCCTATTCGGGCATCCTCATTCCCGCCAACAAGCCCATTGTGGGCGAGAATGTCTTCACGCAGGTGGCCGGTGTCCATGCCGACGGCGACAACAAGCAGAACCTCTATTGCAACGACCTGCTGCCCGAGCGTTTCGGCCGCAAGCGCGAGTATGCCTTGGGCAAGAACAGCGGCAAGGCCAGCATCCGCAAGAACTTGGAAGACTTGGGATTGGAGTTGGACGAAGAGTCCATGGGCAAAGTCACCGAGCGCATCATCGAGTTAGGCGACAAGAAAGAGTTGGTCACCCAAGAAGACTTGCCCTACATCATCTCCGATGTTTTGAAGCACGATGTCGTCGGCAACCGCGTGCGCCTGAAGAGCTACATCGTCACCCTTGCCCACGGCCTCAAGCCGGTGGCCACGCTCAAAATAGAGATTAACGGCAAAGAGTATGAAGAGACCTCGGGCGGCGACGGCCAGTACGACGCCTTTGTGCGTGCCTTGCGCAAGGTCTACAAGGTAACGTTGGGCCGCAAGTTCCCCATGCTGACCAACTATGCCGCCACCATCCCGCCCGGAGGCCGCACCGACGCCTTCGTGCAGACCGTCATCACGTGGAGTTTCGAGGGCAAGGTGTTCCGCACCCGCGGCATCGACTGCGACCAGACCGAAGCCGCCATCAAAGCCACGGTGAAGATGCTCAACATCATCGAGAAGGAGTACGACGCTTGAGCCGGCGGCAAGGCGGCGTAAGTAAGTCAACAAAGTGCATTATTGATAAACGTAAAACAAAAACAGGAGATAACAATGGAGTTTAAAATCGCAGTATTGGCAGGCGACGGCATCGGGCCCGAAATCTCTGCCGTAGGTGTGGACGTAATGAGTGCCGTATGTGAGAAATTCGGCCACAAAGTGTCTTATCAATACGCCATCTGTGGCGCCGACGCCATCGACAAGGTGGGCGATCCCTTCCCGGCAGCCACCTTTGAAGTGTGCAAGCAAGCCGACGCCGTGCTCTTCTCGGCCGTGGGCGACCCCAAGTTCGACAACGATCCCACCGCCAAGGTGCGTCCCGAGCAAGGCCTGCTGGCCATGCGCAAGCAGTTGGGGCTTTTCGCCAACATCCGCCCCGTGCAGACCTTCGCCTGCCTGCTCCACAAGTCGCCGCTTCGTGCCGAACTCGTCAAGGACGCCGACTTCATCTGCATACGCGAGCTCACCGGCGGCATGTACTTCGGGCCGAAGTACCAAGACGGTGACAAAGCCTACGACACCAACCTCTACACCCGTCCCGAGATAGAGCGCATCCTGAAAGTGGGCTTCGAGTATGCCATGAAGCGCCGTGGACACCTCACGGTGGTAGACAAGGCCAACGTGCTCGCCTCCAGCCGCCTGTGGCGCAAAATAGCGCAGGAGATGGCGCCACAATACCCGGAAGTAAAGACCGACTACATGTATGTGGACAACGCCGCCATGCGCATGATACAAGAGCCCAAGTTCTTCGATGTCATGGTAACAGAGAACACCTTCGGCGACATCCTCACCGACGAAGGTTCCGTCATCAGCGGTTCCATGGGGCTGTTGCCCTCGGCCTCCACGGGCGAGAGCACGCCGGTATTCGAGCCCATCCACGGCTCGTGGCCGCAGGCAAAAGGGCTGAACATCGCCAACCCGTTGGCACAAGTGCTCTCCGTGGCCATGCTCTTCGAGTA
>JAJPYW010000043.1 GCA_021204715.1 Prevotellaceae bacterium | reverse complement strand
AGGCAGGCGGAGTTGTCCATGAAGTCGCCTTGGGGAACGCCGTCGCGGTAGTCGAAGTTGAAGAACTTGCCGGTGGCTTCGTCCAAACAGGAGATGCCGCCGTTGGTGCTCATCCACAGGCGCCCGTCGCGGTCTTCGTGGATGGCGCGCACCGAGGTGTTCTTCAGCCCGGCTTCGGCGCCGAAGACTTGGAAGGTGTCGGCACGGGAGGGGTCGGGGAAGATGACGAGCCCGTCGTGCGTGCCCACGAGGATGCGCCCGCGGTTGTCGGCCTTCAGGGTGTTGGTGGCGCCGGTGGGGAAGCCTTGGGCGGTGTTGAGGTGCCGGGCAAGCCGGCCTTGACGGTCGAACACGGCCACGCCGCGGCCCGAGGTGGTCACCCACAGTTTGCCGTCGGGGGCGTGGAAGGCACCGCACACGGCAAGGTCGGGCAGCTGGCTGTTGAGCTGCTCCCCGCGCTGCAGCAGGCCGCGGTAGTAGGTGTAAAGGCCCCGCGAGGTGCATATCCAGATGCGTCCGTCGGCGTCTTCGCTGAAGGCGCGCACGTCGAGCTCGTCGGCGTCCTTGCCGCCGATGTGCTTCACTTCTGCCCCGTCGTACACCAACAGGCCTTCAAGCCATGTGCCCAACCAGTAGCGGCCGCGGCTGTCGCGGAAAATGGCGTTGATGTGGGTGTGGCTGCGGTCGGGGGGCAGGGGCACCTTGCGCCAGCCTTTGTGGGTGTCGTACAGGGCTATCTCGCCCTCGCCGCCCAAGACGATGCCTTCTTTGTCGGCCCATACGCCCCACACTTGCCTGCTGGCGGCTTGGCTCGCCTCGCCTGTGGGGTAGGAGATGGTCTCGAACTGGGGCCGGGCGTAGCTTATGAAGTCCAACCCGCCCCGGTAGTTGCCTATCCAGATGTTGCCGTAGGTGTCTTGCAGCAGGCTGCGCGCGTTGGGGCCCGACAGTCCGTGCCCGTCGAGGGTGGCAGTGAGGTGGCGGAAGACGGCTTTGTCGGGCGTGGTGAAGGCGTTCTCGGTGAGGTCGAGTATGCTCACGCCGCCCATGTAGGTGCCCACCCAGAGCTTGCCGTCGGCCATCTGCAGTATGTCGGTGACTTGGTCGGAGATGAGCGAGCCCTCGTCGCCCGGCCGGTGGTGGAAGCAGGTGAACTTGCCTGTTTGTGGATGGAACAGGGCCAACCCTTTGTTGGTGCCCACCCAGACGTTGTTGTTGCGGTCTATCAAGATGCAGTTCACATCGTCGCCGGGCAGGCTCTCCCCGTCGGCGGCGTCGTGGCGGAAGTGGCGCGCGGTGCGGTCTTTCAGGTCGAGCACGCTGAAGCCTTGCAGGTGGTGGCCTATGTAGAGGTGGCCTTCCATGTCTTCGCGGGCGGTGCGCAGGTCTCCTGTCATGCCTTTGACGTTCTCGGGGGTGTAGGGGGTGAAGCGGCGCGTCTTGCGGTCGTAGTGGTCTATGCCTGCATGGGCGTGCACCACCCAGATGCCGTCGTCACTGGCGGGGGCGAGGTCGGCCACGTCGTCGTCGAGCGGGGCGTTCTTCGTGTCCAAGTCGGTGGTGATGCTGTCTGTGCGGTAGTCGTACGCGTGTAGTCCGTCATAGATGGTGCCTATCCACACTTTGTCATCGACGGGGTCGGGCAGGAGCACGTTTATCTCGTTGCCTTTCAGTCCTGAGTTGTGCTTGGTGTAGATGTCGAACTCGCGCCCGTCAAAGCGGTTCAGGCCGGCTTCGGTGGCCACCCATATATAGCCTTTGTGGTCTTGCACGACGTCGACCACGTAGTTGCTCGAAAGTCCGTCTTCCACGCCGAGGCGCGTCACGTAGTACTCTTGGGCTTTAACTGGGTGGGGCAGCGGCAGGGTGCTTGCACTTAGTAATAATAGGTATAGTATCCGTGTGTGTTTCATATCTGCTTTTGTTTAAGTGGAGGCGGCTGCTTTTCTCAGGCTGCGGCTCCTGCTTTACGTTAGCCGCAACAAATGTATACATTCATTAAGAGATTAAGCACTTATTTTCATAGATTGAATGATTTTTATACCTTTTATGCCCGATTTTTGTGTTCTTTATCAGTTAAGAATCTCTAATTTTGTGCTTGCGAAAGTAAAGGGGTGGGGTTGTTGGTGTAAGCACGGACGCTTTCGGCTTCAAAGAGGAAACAAATACGGGAAGAAGCGGTTTCCACCGGTTGTAAAAGGATGCTTTCATCTGTTAGAAAGGGAAGTTTCCACCGGTTGAAAGGGTGGCCCTTCACCTGTTATGAAGGGAAGTCTCTACCTATTATATATAGCACCCTCCGCCTTTAGAGACTTTCCGCGTGAATAAGGAAAGAAGTAGTGGTTTATAAACCTATTTAATAAGTAAATCTAGTATTAACTCTAAAAAGCGATGAGAATGAATTCGTTTAGAAAGAATCGAAAGGCAGTTGTTGCCTTGTGGCTCTGCATGGGATTTGTTGCTGTCTATCCGTTAGGGGCGTTGGCCCGCGGTGGGGATGCCTCCGTGCAGGCAGTTCAACAACAGAAACAATCAGTTTCGGGTACAGTACAAGATTCGTCGGGTGATCCTGTTATCGGCGCGAGCATCTTGGAGAAGGGTACCAACAACGGTACCATCACCGATGTGAACGGTCATTTCACCTTGAACGTGACCGCCGGCGCCACGCTGGTTATTTCTTACATCGGCTACAAGACGCAAGAGGTGACGGCCACGGCAGGCAGAAGCTTGAGCGTCACCTTGGCGGACGATTCAGAAGCCTTGGAAGAGGTGGTTGTCGTAGGTTATGGTGTGCAGAAGAAGTCAGACGTAACCGGGTCTGTCACCTCCGTGAACAAGAACCGTTTGGAGAAGCTCCCGGTGACCAATGTGCTGCAAGCCGTGCAGGGAGCCGTTGCCGGTGTGACCATCATGCAGACTTCCTCCATTCCCGGTGAGGCGCCCAGCACGATTGTGCGCGGCCAGAACTCTATCAACGCCGACTCAGGTCCTTACGTCGTAGTGGACGGTATCCCTATCAACAAGACGGGCGGTTCCTTGAATGATATCGCGCCTTCCGACATCGAGTCCATAGAGATTCTGAAGGATGCCTCGGCCACGGCCATCTACGGTACCAACGGATCAAACGGCGTTATCTTGATTACCACCAAGCACGGCAAGTCGGGCAAGCCGGTCATCAAGTACAGCGGCTATGTAGGTATAGAGGACTTCGCCCACAAACTGCCCTTCGGCGACGGCGCCAACCAGATTCAACGCTACAAAGACTATTGCGACCAGAACCCGGGCGAGACGTTGCAGTTCGGGAACGGGAACTTGATGTATGCCAACGAGGAGGACGCCTTCAATTCGGGTACCGAGACCGACTGGGTGTATGGCTTGGCTTCGCGCACGGGCCTTATCAACGACCACAACTTGAGCATTGCCGGCGGTGCCGACAAGGCAAGCTACTATGTCTCCTTGGACTACATGGGCCAGAAAGGTATCATCCAAGGTTACAACTACAAGCGCTACTCCATCCGCACCAACTTGGATGTGGACGTGACCGACTGGCTGAAAGTAGGCACCAACACCTACATCGCCTCCCACAACCGTGACGGCGGCCGCGCCAGCTTGCTGAACGCCGAGGCCATGTCTCCTTACGGCAAGGTTTACGACGACGACGGCAGCTACACCATCTACCCGATGTACAAAGAGAGTTTGTGGGCCAATCCTATGATAGGCACCACCGAAGATGTGGAGCGCCGTGTATGGAACATCAGCTTGAACGGCTATGCCGAGGTTGACTTCGGCAAGATGTGGCATCCGCTCGAAGGGTTGAAGTACAAGCTCAACGCCGGCTACTCCTACGCTCCCACGCGCAACAGCTCTTATAGCGGCGCCGCCGACAACGATGAGAACGGTACCGGCAAGATTGTGAACTCGGAGACGCAGACGCGCACCATAGAGAACATCGTCACCTACGCCCGCGACATCCAGAAGCACCACTTCGACGTGACGTTGCTCTATGCCTCCACGCGCAAGAAATACTCCTCGGCTACGGCTAAAGGACAGAAGTTCATCAACGACGACCTTTCCTTCAACGGATTGGGCACGGCCGAGACCGCATCGGTTGACGCCGACGCCAGCCTCTACACCACCGCCTCGCAGATGGGACGTATCAACTACTCTTACGACAGCCGCTACCTGTTCACCTTCACGGTGCGCCGCGACGGTTCTTCGGTGTTCGGCGCCAACCACAAATACGGTACCTTCCCCTCGGTTGCCTTGGGCTGGAACATCGCCCGCGAAGCCTTCATGGAACCCACCAACAATTGGTTGAACGACTTGAAGCTGCGCCTCTCTTACGGTAAGTCGGGTAACGAGGCCATCGACGTGTACGAGAGCATGACCAAGCTCTCTTCGGCCAAGATTTCCATGGGCGGCAGCACAGCCGTGGGCTTGTATCCCAACTCCCGCATGGGCAACGAAGACCTCTCTTGGGAAACCAGCAAGACCTTCAACTTCGGTTTGGACTTCGGTTTCTTCGACAACCGCTTGAGCGGTAACTTGGACGTTTACACCACCACCACCACCGGCTTGCTGTTGAAGCGCAACCTGCCCGACCTCTCCGGTTTCAGCGACGTGTACGCCAACATGGGTAAGACGGCCAACAAGGGTGTGGAACTCACGGTGAACTCCAAGAACATCGTCACCAAGGACTTCACATGGAGCACCAACATCGTCTTCTCTTGGAACAAGAACCAAATCAAAGACCTCTACGGCGACAAGCAAGACGATACCGGTAACAAGTGGTTCATCGGCAAGCCTATCGGCGTTATCTACGACTACGACATGGTGGGCATTTGGCAGGAAGACGAGATTGAAGCCGGCGAGCACTTGAACTGGGACCCCGTGGCCGAAGCAGGCGATGTGAAGTTGGCCGACCGCAACGGCGACGGCATGATAAGCGATGACGACCGCTATGTCAAGGGACAGACCACCCCGAAGTGGATTGGCGGCATGACCAATACCTTCAGCTACAAAGGACTCTCCTTAAGCGTCTTCGTACAGACCGTACAGGGCATCATGAAGAGCAACACCTTGTTGAGCACGGCCAGCGATGAAATGGGCCGCCGCAACATGACCACCGATGTAGGATATTGGACTCCCGAGAACCGCAGCAACAAGTGGCGTTCTCTTACCAAGACCTCCAACAGCAAGCACAGCTACGGTTACGGTTCCGACGCCAGCTACACCCGTATCAAGGACATCACCCTGAGCTACACCTTCCCCGACAAGCTGATGCAGAAGGCACACTTGGGCGGCTTGACCGTGTATGCCAGCGGACGTAACCTCTTCACCTTCACGAACTGGATTGGTTGGGACCCCGAAGCTTCCGAAGCCGGCCGCGGCAGCAGCAACGACGGTTACAGCTGGGAAGACAACTACCCGATGACCAGAAGCTATGTATTCGGTATTAATTTGACCTTTTAAAAACGAGACTGATCATGAAATTAAAGAATTCAATATATAGTTTGCTTGCCGTGTCGGTGTTGCTTGTAGCAGCCACGGCTTGTAAAGACAGTTACTTGGACGAGAAGATATACTCTACCTACGGCACCAATGTAACCGACGTGAATGCAAAGATCATAGGTTTGCATTACAAGATAGGCGAGATTCTTGGTTATTGCGACCACCAAGGTTATTTAGGCATTTGGCAAGACGGCACCGATGTAGGCGCTCCGGGCGATGTGGAAGGAGTGGAGACGCCGTTCTACAAATATGCCCAGCTCACCTCCGAGAACGCCGGTGTGAAGTATTTGTGGAGCCAGCTCTACAGCATCATCAACGCCGCCAACCAGATTATCGGCGACGAAGAGAACCCCACGCCTGCCCAGTATGCCGAAGCACGCTTCTTCAGGGCTTACGCCTACGACCAGTTGGTAACCGGCTGGGGAAAGGTGCCCTTGCTCACCGAGTCCATCTCCACGCCCTCCACCGACTTTACCCGTGCCGAAATCAGCGAAGTAGACGCCGTGATTGAAGAAGACTTGACCTACGCCATCGCCAACCTGCCCACCGTGGACAACTTGGTCAACGAGAGCCGCATCAGCCAAGACGCCGCCCGCATGCAGGCCGGCACCTCTTACCTGCGCATGGGCATGAGAGACGCCTCCTACTTCGCCAAGGCTGAAGAAGCCGTGTCGCCCATCATCACCGGCGGCAACTACCAGCTCATCTCCGAGCGTTACGGGCAGTTCACCGGCGAGTACGGCGACTACTACCACGACATGTTCCGTTGGGGCAACCAGCGCCGCTCCCAAGGCAACACCGAAGGCATTTGGACATTTGAAATGGAGTATGACGCCGATGTAAACGGCGGCACCATCGGTTCCCCGCAGCACCGCCGTAACTGGACGGCCGCCTTCTATAAACTTGACGGCATGGTCAACGCCGACTCCATCGGCGGGCGTGGCAACGGCCGTCTACGCCTTAGCAACTACGTGAAGTACGGTCTCTTCGAGGA
>JAJPYW010000055.1 GCA_021204715.1 Prevotellaceae bacterium | reverse complement strand
GTGAAACAGCCGATTTGCAAGAATTGTGGGACTCGCAGGTGGAGACCTTGCGCCGTACCTACGGTTTTTAGTTAACTTTCCATTAAAATTCTCCACCGCTTCTTTTTTTGTGCTATTTTTGCCATCCCATTGTATGATACAAGCCCGATGCTGCGCATAAAGAAGTTGGATCTGTTTATACTGAAGAGCTTTTGCGTGCTCTTCGTGGGCACCTTTTTTATCTGCCTTTTCATCTTCATGATGCAGTTCCTTTGGAGGTATGTCGATGAAATGGTGGGAAAGGGCTTGCAGATGAGCGTGCTGGCTCAGTTCTTCTTCTATTCGGCCTTGTCGCTTGTACCGGCTTCGCTGCCGCTTGCCGTCTTGCTGGCCGCGCTCATCACCTTCGGCAACTTCGGCGAGCGCTTCGAGCTGCTGGCCATGAAAGCGGCCGGCATATCGCTCATCAAGATTATGCGTCCGCTCATTATCTTCATCTGCTTCATTTGTTGTGTATCCTTCTTCTTCCAGAACGTCATAGGGCCCAAAGCGCAGGCCAAGTTGTGGACGCTGCTGCTCTCCATGAAGCAGAAATCGCCCGAACTCGACATTCCCGAAGGCGTGTTTTACGACGAGATAGACGGCTACAACCTGTACGTGAAGCACAAGGACCCCAAGACGGGCATGCTTTACGACGTGTTGATATACAACTTCGAGAAGGGCTTTGAGAACGCGCAAGTAATCAAGTCAGACTCCGGCCGCTTGGAGATGACCGCCGACAAGCAGCACCTCTACCTGCACCTTTTCAACGGCGAGCAGTTCGAGAACTTGAAGTCGCAATCGTTGGACCAAAAGAACGTGCCTTACCGCCGCGAGGCCTTCGTGGAGAAGCACGCCATCATAGAGTTCGATTCCGATTTCAGCATGGTGGACGAAGGCTTGATGAGCAACCAGTCGAACAGCAAGAACATGAAGATGCTGCAAGCCGGCATCGATTCCATGAAGGTGCAGAACGACAGCGTGGGGCGCGCCTATTACGAAGAAGCCATGGCAAGCACCTACAAGCGGCTCAACAACGCGCCCACCCGGGCCGATACCATCAAAGTGCAGCAAGCGCGCGTGGGCGACTACAACATAGACAGCCTTTTCAACGCCGCTACGCTGGCGCAAAAGCAGAAGATCATCACCTCGGCGGCCACCCGTTCCGAAGCCGCCGCGAGCGACTGGGGCTTCAAGAGCTTCAACGTGTCGCAGACCGAGACGAGCCTGCGCCGGCACCAGACGTCGTGGCACGAGAAAATCACCATGTCGTTGGCCTGCCTTATCTTCTTCTTCATAGGCGCTCCCTTGGGCGGCATCATACGCAAAGGGGGCTTGGGCATGCCGGTGGTGGTGTCGGTGGTTATCTTCATCATCTATTACATCATCAACAACACAGGCTACAAGATGGCGCGCGACGGCAAGTGGATAGTGTGGATGGGCATGTGGTGCAGCACGGCTGTGTTGGCGCCGCTCGGCGCTTTCCTCACCTACAAATCGAACAACGACTCGGTGGTGCTCAACGCCGACGCTTACGTGAACTGGATAAAGCGCGTGGCGGGTATACGCAGCGTGCGCCAGCTTTTCCGCAAGGAGGTGATTATTGTCGATCCCGACTACGCGCGCCTGCCGGCCGACTTGCGCGCCTTGTCGCTCGACTGCCTTGCCTACGCCCGCAAGAAGCGCTTGAAACACGCTCCCAACTACTTCAAGCTGTGGTTCACCGACGCGCCCCGCGACGTGGAGATGGTGACGTTGAACGACCGCATGGAGGCTTTGATAGAGGAGATGTCGAACACTCATTCTTACTTGCTGTTGAACGCCTTGAACAACTATCCCATTATCCCGGTCTATGCCCACGTGCGGCCTTTCAACGACAACCGGCTGAACATACTGTGCGGCGCGCTGCTGCCCGTGGGGCTCTTCTTCTACTTCCGCATTTGGGCGTTCCGCCTGCGCTTGGACAAGGACATGGAGCGCGTCATAGAGACCGACGGACGCATCGCGCGGCTCTTGGAGGAGGGACGGTTGACGTGAACGGGGCGGGCGACAGGCTTTGAAAACGGATAAGATTGTATAGGATAAGATAAATGGACAACTTGGACTTGAGAAATATGGAAAAGGTAAAATTGAATACCATCGAAGAGGCTATAGAGGCTTTTAAAGCGGGCGATTTCGTCATTGTGGTCGACGATGAAGACCGTGAGAACGAGGGCGACTTCATCATCGCCGCCGAGAAGGTGACGCCCGAAAAGGTGAACTTCATGCTGAAGCATGCAAGGGGCGTGTTGTGCGCGCCCATCACCTTGTCGCGTTGCAAGGAATTGGACCTGCCCCACCAAGTGATAGACAACACCTCGGTGCTTGGCACGCCTTTCACCGTGACCATCGACAAGCTCGAAGGGTGTACCACCGGTGTGTCGGCAGCCGACCGCGCCGCCACCATACGCGCCCTTGCCGACGCGTCCTCCACACCCGCCACCTTCGGCCGTCCCGGCCACATCAACCCTTTGTATGCACAAGACAAAGGGGTGCTGCGCCGTGCCGGACACACCGAGGCCACCATCGATTTGTGCCGCTTGGCAGGTTGTTACCCCGCCGGCGCGCTCATGGAAATCATGAACGAAGACGGCACCATGGCGCGCCTGCCCCAGCTGCGCGAGATTGCCGACCGCTACGGCTTGAAGCTCATCACCATACGCGACATGATTGCCTACCGCCTCAAGCAAGAGTCTATTGTGGAGAAGGGTGTGGAAGTGGACATGCCCACCGCCTACGGCCACTTCCGCCTCATCCCGTTCCGCCAGAAGGCAACCGGCTTGGAACATGTGGCGCTCTTCAAAGGCACGTGGGCCGAGGACGAGCCCATATTGGTGCGTGTACACTCGTCGTGCGCCACGGGCGACATATTCGGCTCCATGCGCTGCGACTGCGGCGAGCAGCTGCACCGGGCCATGCAGCAGATAGAGAAGGCGGGCAAGGGCGTGGTGGTTTACTTGAACCAAGAGGGACGCGGCATAGGCCTTATGGAGAAGATGAAGGCCTACAAGCTGCAGGAAGACGGCATGGACACGGTCGACGCCAACATCTGCTTGGGCCACTTGGCCGACGAGCGCGACTACGGCGTAGGGGCGCAGATATTGCGTGAACTTGGCGTGCACAAAATGCGCCTGCTCACCAACAACCCCGTGAAGCGCGTGGGCTTGGAAGGCTACGGCTTGGAGATTGTGGAGAACGTGCCCATAGAGACCACTCCCAATCCTTACAACGAGCGCTACCTGCGCACCAAGAAGGAACGCATGGGGCACACGCTGCACTTTAACAAGTGAAAGAGCTGTGTCAAAAGACACAGCTCTTTCGGGACATTGCCTACCACCCCTCCAAACCTCCCCTAATAGGGGAGGCTTGGTCGGCCTTCGGCCTCCGAATTAACTATATAATAAGGTATATATATAATAAGGTATAACTTCTTATTCCGTATCTTTGCAGACGAATTAACCGCTAACACATAATTTGAAATACAATGAATCAATTATCAGATCGTTTGAACAGTTTGTCGCCTTCGGCGACGTTGGCCATGTCGCAGAAGAGCGCCGAGTTGAAAGCACAAGGTGTGGACGTCATCAACCTGAGTGTGGGTGAACCCGATTTCAACACGCCCGACCATATCAAAGAGGCCGCCAAGAAAGCCATAGACGAGAACTACTCCCGCTACTCTCCCGTGGCCGGTTATCTCTCCCTGCGCGAAGCCATCGTGAAGAAGCTCAAGACGGAGAACGGCTTGGACTACACGCCGGCGCAAATCTCTTGTTCCAACGGCGCCAAGCAGTCGGTGTGCAACACCGTTTTAGCTTTGGTGAATCCGGGCGACGAAGTGATTATACCGGCACCTTACTGGGTGAGCTATCCCGAAATGGTGAAGCTCGCAGGCGGCGTGCCCGTCACGGTGCCGGCAGGCATCAGCCAAGATTTCAAGATAACGCCCGCCCAGCTCGAAGCCGCCATCACGCCGCGCACCAAGGCCTTGATACTTTGCTCTCCTTCCAACCCCACCGGCTCGGTCTACAGCAAGGAAGAGCTGGCAGCACTGGCCGCCGTGCTGCTGCGGCATTCCGGCATCATCGTCGTGGCCGACGAGATATACGAGCACATCAATTACATTGGCCGGCATGAAAGCATCGCCCAGTTCCCGGAGTTGAAAGACAGGGTAGTGGTGGTGAACGGCGTCTCCAAGGCCTACGCCATGACAGGCTGGCGCATAGGCTTCATCGCAGCTCCCGACTGGATTGTCAAGGCTTGCAACAAGCTGCAGGGGCAGTACACGTCGGGTCCTTGCTCGGTGTCGCAGAAGGCTGCCGAGGCCGCTTATACCGGTACGCAAGCTCCCGTGGAGGCGATGCGTCAAGCGTTTGAACGCCGCCGCGACTTGATTGTGAAGTTGGCCAAAGAGGTGCCGGGATTTGAAGTGAACAAGCCCCAAGGCGCTTTCTATCTCTTCCCCAAATGCAGCACTTACATAGGCAAGTCGTGCGGCGGACGCACCATTGGCAGTGCCGAAGACTTGGCCATGTTCCTGCTCGAAGAGGCGCATGTGGCCACCGTGGGCGGCACGTCGTTCGGCGCGCCGGGCTACATCCGCATGAGTTATGCCACGAGCGACGAGAACATCGTGGAGGCCATTGGCCGTATGAAAACAACATTGGCTATGTTAGGTTGACCTATAAAGAAAGCAAATGGGGGTGTGTCGAAAGACACACCCCCATTTGCTTTCTTTTTTCTTTCGCTATCCGCTTTATTCACCCAAGTGGATGGCCTCGGAGGGGCATACACTGGCGCAGGTTCCGCACTCTGTGCAGGCTTCGGGGTCGATGGAGTATTTGTCACCTTCTGAGATAGCGCCTACCGGACACTCGTCGATGCAAGTTCCGCAAGCAATGCAGTCGTCACTAATTACGTAAGCCATTTCTTTATTTGTTTAAAGGGTTAATGATGCTGCGAATGTAGTTCTTTTCTTCGATATTCTCTCTTTCTTTGTTCTTATTTTTCTGCCGTGCAAGCATAATTTGTATGCTTTCTAAATAGATGGGGCACGGCTTGGACGGCACTCAATAGAATTCCAACCCGAAACGGTCTTTGAACTGTAGCAAGGCTTCGTTCTTGCCGGCCATGAGTTGGTACTTCTCGGCGCGGGTGTAGGCGCGCGTCGGCGTGGTCTCTTCGCTCACGCGCACCTTCATCGCAAGGCGGCTGTTGTTTAATTGCTGCCGCAGGTAGTCCTGCACTTGGGGTATCAACGCCGTGAACGCTTTGGCGGCGAACTCGTTGTCTACTACTACTTCAAAGGTGGTGTCGTCTGTCAAGTGCACCGGCATCTTGCCCATGCGCTTGGCAAGCGCCACTTGTTCTTGCGGCATGGTGGCGGCGTATGCGCGCCAGCAGCGGTTCAGCGCCTCTTCGCTCACCGCCTCGTCGCTTGCGGCCTCTTCAGGGGTGGAAGGCCGTGCTTCTTTGGGCACCGCTTCGGTTGTCTGCCGGGTTGGCAGGTCGCTTCCGCCGCTCACCACGCCCTTGATGGAGATGCCCATGCTGCCTCTTTTCAAGGTGGGCGGCCGCTTTACCGCATGGTCTTCGGCCTCTTTCAAAATGGCGGGCGCTTGGTGTGGCGGGGCTGCGGTGTCGTTATTCGGCAGGCTTGCGGTGGGGGCTGCTTGCGTGGCGGGCGAAGCCTTGGAAACGGTGGGTGCGGCCTTGGAAGCGGCGGGTGCGGCCTTTGCAGTGCTTGCCGTCTTGGTTGTAGACGCAGGTTGGGTTGCCGCCGCCGGTGCCGTGGCGGCTTGTGCGGGGGCGGGCAGGTGAGCGGTGATTTGCGCCGCTTCTATCAGCGCCAGCTCCACCAAGAGCCGCTTGTTCTTGCTGGCGCGGTAGTTCAAGTCGCAGGTGTTGCACAGCTTCATGGCTTGGTACAGGAAGGGCAGGGGGCAGCGCCCGGCTTGCGCCTTGTAGCGTTCCCTTATGCCGGCACCCACTTCGAGCAATGGCAACGTGGCGGCGTCTTTGCTTACCAAGAGGTCGCGCAGGTGCGAGGCCAGCCCCGTGATGAAATGGCCGCCTTCAAAGCCCTTGCCAAGCACTTCGTCGAAGAGCAACAGGGCGTCGGTCACGCGGTTCTCCAAGAAGCAGTCGGTAAGGCGGAAGTAGTATTCGTAGTCCAACACGTTCAAGTTCTCAATCACCTTTTCGTAGGTGATGTGCCCGCCCGTGAAGCTCACCACTTGGTCGAAGATGGAAAGGGCGTCGCGCATGCCGCCGTCGGCTTTCAGCGCAATGACGTTCAACGCCTCGGGTTCGGCGGTGATGCCCTCTTTGGAAGCCACGTAAGCCAAGTGCGCCACCATGTCGTCCACGCTGATGCGGTTGAAGTCGTATATCTGGCAACGCGAGAGGATGGTGGGCAGTATCTTGTGCTTCTCGGTCGTGGCCAAGATGAAGATGGCGTGGCGCGGCGGCTCTTCGAGCGTCTTCAAGAAGGCGTTGAAG
>JAJPYW010000065.1:5111-6567 GCA_021204715.1 Prevotellaceae bacterium | reverse complement strand
CGAATGAAAATGCCGCCACACCTCTTGTGGGGCCAATTGCAGGATTGTACTCATACGATAAAATCTATTTTAGGTTGTTGTTATACATATTTCCGCAAATATAGCGGAAAAAAACGGGATGGCAAGGAAATCTGCAAGTTTTATGGTGGTATGAAGAAAAGGAAGCGGCCTTCATCTCCACTATGACGGCACTCCCTTGCAAAACATTTCAAGCGTCCCTTGCAAAACTTTTCAAGCGCCCCTTGCGAAAGTTTTTCACGCATCCTTGGGAAGGCTTTTCAAGCACCTTTAAGAAAGCTGTTCAAGCATCCTTGGGAATGTATGGGTGAGGTCGAGTGGAATGTATTCCTTAAGGTGAGTCGAATGTTGTGAACAAAGTGTCATGAATACATTCGACTCGACCTGTCGAATACATTCGACTCACCCTCACGAATACATTCGACAGATTCGGGCGTATGTGGATTTTGGAAGAATGTAATGTGACCGTAGGGATGTGCCGACAGTTTGCTTCTAAATAGCGGAATGGGCTGTCATTTGCACAAAATGCCCCTTCGGGACGCCCTTTAATCTTCCGGAATGAACGCCCCCAAACGGGCTTCCTGCTGGGCCAAGGTGAGGTTGTAGAAACGTTGTCCCTTGTCGAGCGCGCCTATCAGGGCCATTTCCTTGGCGGTGAGCGAAAAGTCGAAGATGTCGAAGTTTTCGTGTATGTGCAGGGGGTTCTGCGACTTGGGGAAGACGATGTTGCCCGCTTGGATGTGCCAGCGCAGGATAATCTGCGCGCCGCTCTTGCCGTATTTCCGTCCCAAGCAGGCGAAGAGCGGTTCGGCCAGCAATGCGGCGTCGCCGTGGCCCAAGGGGTACCAGCTCTCCAAGACGGTGCCGTAGGGGGCGATGTGCTGTTTCAGGGCGTGCTGTTGGTAGTAAGGGTGGCACTCCACCTGCAACACGGCGGGCTTGATGTGCGACAACACGAGTATCTCTTCCAAACGTTGCGACTCGAAGTTGCTCAGCCCTATGGAGCGCACCTTGCCCCGCGCCACGGCCTTTTCCATGTCGCGCCAAGCGCCCACGTAGTCGCCGAACTGCTGGTGCAGCAGCAACAGGTCCAAATAGGGGGTGTCGAGGCGGGCGAGCATCTTGTCGATGGCTTCCAAGGTCTTGCCTTGGCCGTATTCGTTGGGCCAGAGCTTGGAGGTAATCCATATCTCCCCGCGGGCGAGGCCGCTCTTCTTGACAGCCTGCCCCACGCCGCGCTCGTTCCCGTAGGCATGGGCGGTGTCGATGTGCCGGTAGCCCGTGGAGAGGGCCTCCAAGCAGGCTTCTTCGGTGGCTTGGTCGCCATGTATAAGATACACGCCCAAGCCGAATTGGGGAATCCGGCAGCCGTTGTTCAGGGTGATGGTTGTCTGTTTGTGTCTCATCGATAGAGATGCTTTCAAGTTGTTTTTTTTTA
>JAJPYW010000065.1:0-5011 GCA_021204715.1 Prevotellaceae bacterium | reverse complement strand
AGCCGCGCAAAGTTCAGCATAATTTTCTTTACTTACAAGCGGAACGCGCGCTTTTTTTTTTAAGCCGCGCAAAGTTCAGCATAATTTTCTTTACTTACAAGCGGAACGCGCGCTTTTAGTGCCGGCACGCTTTCCCCTCCATGCCGGAAAAGGCCGTTTTTTTACCTGTCGGCCCTCACCTTGATGACCTCTTTCAAGTTGGTGGTGTATTGCCGGGTGATGTGCTCGGCCTTCAAGTGCCAGCGCTTGTCCGTGCCTTGTGAGGCCACGCGCACGGTGTTGTGGCCGTTCTTGCGGTTGATGGCGTCGATGGCTTTGGCAAGGCGGGCTTGCCGGGCGCGGTCCACCGTGTCGAAGAGGTCGCCTTGCACGCTCTCTTGGCCGCACAGGTTCCACACGATGACGCCCGCCTTCTTGTACAGGCAGCCTTCGCGGTAGTCCTCGCGCAGCGCGCGGGTGGCGGCGGCCACTATCTCTTGCAGGCCGTTGGTGGCTACGGACAGTTGCAGCGTGCGGTTCACCAAGTGTGCCGGGCGGTCGTTGCGGAAGGGGCTTGTGTAGGCGAACACGGTCAGCGCCCGGCAGCAGGAGCGTTGTGCCCGCAGCTTGCGCACGCAGGCGGCGGCGAAGTTGGCCACCGCTTCGACGAGGGGCGCGAGGTCGTCAAGTCCTTGCCCGGGGAAGCTGCGGCTGGTACAGATGCTTTGCTTTTGGGGCAATTCCTCCACGTCGATGGCGGGCGTGCCGCGCAGCTCTTGCCATGTGCGCTCGCCCGTGAGGGTGAGCATGCGGCGCACCCACGGCCGCGGCTTCACGGTCAAGTCCCATGCGGTCTCCACGCCGTGGTAGCGCAGCTTCTCCACACTGTGCCTGCCTATGCCCCACACGTCGCCTATTTCTGTCTGCCTGAGCGCTTTCTCACGCTTTTCTTCGGTGTCGATGATGCACACGCCTTCGTAGCCTTTGTAGCGCTTGCCGAACTTGCTGGCTATCTTGGCCAAGGTCTTGGTGGGTGCCACGCCCAAGGTGACGGGGATGCCCGTGCCGCGCTCCACGGCCTGCACGACGCGCCTGCCGAAGGCTGCCAAGTCGTCGATGCCCGCGAGGTCGATGAAGCACTCGTCGATGCTGTACTGGGTGATGCCGGGCGTCATCTCTTGCAGGAGCATCATCACCCGGCGCGACATGTCGCCGTAGAGGTTGTAGTTGCTGCTGAAGACGGCTACGCCTAATTGTTCCAACAAGGGCTTGGCTTGGTAGAAAGGCGTGCCCATTTTCAGCCCCAACGCTTTGGCTTCGTTGCTGCGGGCGATGATGCAGCCGTCGTTGTTGGAGAGCACCACCACGGGCTTGCCGCGCAGGTCGGGGTTGAACACCCGCTCGCACGAGGCGTAGAAGTTGTTGCAGTCTACCAAGCCTGTCATTGGCAGAGGGGACGTACTCGTACCTTTCGTTCCGGGCATGCTTGTCTCAGTTTTTTTGCCATTCCGCCGGTTTCGTTGTTTCCTGTGCGGAGTGTCCGTTCATTTCCGGTGCAGCTGGCTTTTTATGTTATACGTGAGCACGCCCCATATCATGAAGTCGTTCTCTTTTGTCACCTTGATGGGCGGGTAATCGCTGTTGGCCGGCAGCAGCCACACGCATCCTTCCCGTTTGTCGTAGTGGAACCGCTTGAGCGTGTACTCGCCGTTCACGAAGGCCACGATGATGTTCCCCTCTTGCGGCTCCAAGGACTTGTCAATGACCAAGAGGTCGCCGTCGTCGATGCCGTCGCCCGTCATGGAGTTGCCTACGGCACGCGCATAGAAGGTGGTGGCGGGGTGGCGTATGAGCTCTTCGTTCAAGTCGATGGACTCGGTCAGGTAGTCCTGCGCGGGCGAGGGAAAGCCGGCGCGGATGCCCCCGTCGGCATATTGCAACTCCAACCGGTTGCTCAAATCGGCCGAGTAGAGTATAAGTTTTATTTCCGGTTCCATACAATCGTTACACAATGTTTCGCGCGTACAAATGTACGTTGAAATACTATAAAACGAAGGGTTTTATTTCCTTTTCACTATTTTTTGCCGTACCTTTGTGCTGTAAAAGTAAAAAGATTAGTTTAAACTTTTTTTTTGAGAAAGGATTGTTATGGGAGCTATTAAGTGTATAGGCGTCTTGACATCCGGCGGCGACGCCCCGGGCATGAACGCGGCCATCCGCGCGGTCACGCGCGCGGCCATTTACAACGGACTGCGTGTAAAGGGCATCTACCGTGGTTACAGGGGCTTGTTGACCGACGAAATCAAGGAGTTCAAAAGCCAGAATGTGAGCAATATCATCCAGCAGGGCGGCACTATCTTGAAGACGGCACGCTGTCAGGAGTTCACCACGCCCGAAGGACGCCGGGTGGCCTACGAGAACATGCGCAAGGAGGAGATAGACGCCTTGATTATCATCGGCGGCGACGGCTCGCTCACGGGCGCGCGCATCTTCGCGCAGGAGTATGACGTGCCTTGCATCGGCTTGCCGGGCACCATCGACAACGACCTTTTCGGCACCGATTCCACCATTGGCTACGACACGGCGTTGAACACCATTCTCGACGCGGTGGACAAGATACGCGACACCGCCACGTCGCACGAGCGCCTCTTCTTCGTGGAAGTAATGGGACGCGACGCGGGCTTCTTGGCCCTGAACGGCGCCATCGCAGCGGGTGCCGAGGCGGCCATTATCCCCGAATACGACACGAAGGTGGACCAATTGGAAGAGTTCATCAAGAACGGTTTCCGCAAGTCGAAGAACAGCAGTATCGTGCTGGTGGCCGAGAGCGAGATTACCGGCGGGGCCATGCATTATGCCGAGCGTGTGAAGAAGGAGTTTCCCGAATATGACGTGCGCGTGACGATTTTGGGACACCTGCAGCGCGGCGGACGCCCCACGGCTTACGACCGCATCTTGGCCAGCCGCTTGGGTGCCGCGGCCATCGCCGCCTTGATGGACGGACAGCGCAACGTGATGATTGGCGTGGACCATGACGAAGTGGTGTACGTGCCCTTCTCCAAGGCCATCAAGAACGACAAGCCGCTCAAAGAAGACTTGATACACGTGCTGCGCGAGCTCTCCATCTAACGGCTGTCCCGGCCACGGCAACAAACCATCTATAAACGGAATACAGGGTGAACAACGAAGAGACCGGCCGCTTCCGCGCGGCGCTGCGGCGCTATGCCGGGGCGCATGGCGGGGCGTGCATCAGGTTGAAGGCCGTACTCTTTGACATGGACGGAGTGATGTACAACTCCATGCCTTACCACACCGCCGCCTGGCACACGGTGATGGAGCGTCACGGTCTGCACTTGAGCCGCGGGGAGGCCTACTTGCACGAGGGGCGCACGGGCGCGGCGACCATCAACATCGTCTACCGCCGTCAGAATGGCAAAGACGCCCCGCAGGAGTTGATAGAGAGCATCTATGCCGAGAAATGCGGTATTTTCAGTTCCTTCCCCGAGCCCGACGCCATGCCGGGCGCGTGGGAACTGCTGCAACAGCTGCGCGCGGAAGGCATCGTGCCGGTACTCGTGACAGGTTCGGGGCAGAAAACCATGTTGAAGCGCATCTTGGCCGACTATCCCGGCATGTTCGACAGCGCGCACATGGTCACGGCTTTCGACGTGAAATACGGCAAGCCCCATCCGGAGCCCTACCTCATGGGCTTGGTCAAGGCGGGCGGCTTGCAACCCAACGAGGCGGTGGTGGTGGAGAACGCCCCCATCGGCGTGGAAGCGGGCGTGGCGGCAGGTGTCTTTACCATTGCCGTCAATACCGGCCCGTTGGAGGCGCGGGTGTTGCGCGAGGCGGGCGCCGATTACGTGCTTCCTTCCATGCCCGCCCTTTGTGAGGCGTGGAAATCGCTCAGGCAAACCATGGAGGAGGAGCGGTGCGCCCGTTGACCACACCGGTGGAGATGCCCGGCGACTTGCCACTGCTTTCGTACCGGTGCCACATCCTGCTCATGGGCTCTTGTTTCGCTCAAAGCATGGGGGAACGCTTGCTTGCCGCGAAGCTCCCTTGCGAGGTGAACCCTTACGGCATACTCTACAACCCGCTCTCCATTGTCACCGCTTTGCAGGAGATAATGGCGGGCAAGACCTATACGCAAGAAGACCTTGTCTATGACCGGAATCTTTGGCACAGCCCCATGCACCACGGCGATTTCTCTTCGCCCGATGCCGGGGAGACGTTGCGCCGCGTCAACGGCAACATCCGCCGGGTGCACGACGGCTTGCCCGGCATAGACCGGCTGCTGGTCACCTTCGGCACGGCGTGGGTGTATGAACGGAATGTAGAGGGCGTGTGGCGCGTGGCGGGCAACTGCCACCGCATGCCCGAAAGCGGCTTCAGGCGCCGCCTTTTACAGGTAGATGAAATTGTCGAGTCCTTTTCAACGCTGCTTGCGCCGTGGTTGGAGGGCAACCTGGCTTTGAAGGTGCTCTTCACCGTGAGCCCCATACGCCACGTGCGCGACGGACTGCATGCCAACCAGCTGAGCAAGTCTACACTGCTCTTGGCCGTCGAGGGAATCAGGCGGGCTTTTCCCGCGTCTGTATTCTATTTCCCCGCCTACGAGCTGTTAGTCGACGAGTTGCGCGACTACCGCTTTTATGCCGACGACTTGGTGCACCCCTCGCCGCTTGCCCAAAGCATGGTGTGGGAGCGTTTCACCGCCGCCTGTTGCACGCGGGAGACGCTTTGCGTCATGCAGGCGTGTGAGGAAATCGCCAAGGCGCTGCAGCACCGTCCCTTCAGGCCCGATAGCCGCGAGTATAAGGCTTTTTTAGAACAAATAGTGTTAAAGATAGACCAACTTAACCGAAAATACCCGTACTTAGATTTTCAAAATGAAAAGGACGTATGTCATACACGATTGAAAACATAGCACAGATTGTCGGCGCCCGGCGCGTGGGCGACGCGCCGGCTTGCATCGACTGGTTGTTGACCGACAGCCGTTCGCTCAGTTTCCCCGAAACCACCCTCT
>JAJPYW010000179.1 GCA_021204715.1 Prevotellaceae bacterium | reverse complement strand
ACGCCCAAGAGCTACAAGAACTACTTGATACATTTGCCTTTCGTGCTGCGCGTGGTGGCACTGGCCTTGATTGTGGTGGTGCTGGCGCGTCCGCAAACTACCGACAGCTGGCGCAACAGCGAGGTGGAGGGCATCGACATCATGTTGGCAGTGGATATATCGGGCACGATGCAGGCCGAGGACTTGAAGCCCAACCGCATCGAGGCGGCCAAGGCCGCGGCGGCCGAGTTTGTGAACGGACGTCCGAACGACAACATCGGCTTGGTGATATTCGCCGGGCAGAGTTACACGCTTTGTCCGCTTACAAGCGACCACGCGGCACTGCTCAACTTGATGAAGGACGTGCGCTTCGGCATGATTCAGGACGGCACGGCCATCGGTGTGGCGCTTGCCTACGCCACGAGCCGCTTGAAAGAGAGCCAAGCAAAGTCGAAGGTGGTTATCTTGCTGACCGACGGTATCAACAACCGCGGCGAGATATCCCCGCTCACGGCGGCCGAGATTGCCAAGCAGTTTGACATACGCATCTATACCATCGGGGTGGGCTCGCGGGGCGACGCGCCTTATCCCATCCAGACATACGGAGGGCAGGTGCAGTATGTGAACCTGCCGGCGGAGATCGACGAGGAGGCGTTGGGCGAGATTGCCCGTACCACGGGCGGAAGCTACTTCCGGGCAACGAACAATTCGGCCTTGAAGGAGGTGTACAAGGAGATTGACAAGTTGGAGAAGACAAAGCTGCATGTCAAGGAGTTCAGCAAGCGCGACGAGGAGTACCGGGTGTTTGCATGGTGGGCGCTTGTCTGCGTGCTGGCCGAGTTGTTGCTGCGTTGCACGGTATTGCGCAGGATTCCTTAATGCGTTATATATATAAAGGTATATTTTAAAGAAGCGAGGAAGAAAGATGTTTCGATTTGCAGATCCTAACTGCCTCTATTTGCTGCTCTTGCTGCCGGTGCTGGCGGTTGTTCACTTCTACTCGAATTACCGCAGGCGCAAGGCGATATGCCGCTTTGGCGACGAGGAGTTGATGACGGCGTTGATGCCGCAGGTGTCGCAGTACCGCCCTGAGGTGAAGTTTTGGCTGCTCTTCGCCGCCGTGGGGCTTTTTGCCATACTGTTGGCACGCCCGCAGTTCGGCTCTAAGTTGGAGACGGTGAAGCGCGAGGGGGTGGAGGTGATTATCGCCATGGACATCTCCAACTCCATGTTGGCCCAAGACGTGCAACCTAACCGCTTGCAGAAGGCCAAACGGCTCGTGTCGCAGTTGGTGGACAAAATGACGAACGACAAGATAGGATTGGTGGTATTTGCCGGCGGCGCCTACACGCAGTTGCCCATTACGAGCGATTACGTGTCGGCCAAGATGTTCTTGGAGTCTATCAGCCCGTCGCTCATTGCCGAGCAGGGTACGGACATAGGCGGTGCCATCAGCTTGGCCGTGCGCAGCTTCACGCCGCAAGAGGGGGTGGGGCGCACGATTATCGTCATTACCGACGGCGAGGACCATGAAGGCGGTCTTGAGGAGGCGTTGAAGGCGGCCAAAGAGAAAGGCATACAGGTGAATGTATTGGGTGTGGGCACGCCCGACGGGGCGCCCATTCCGGCCGATGACGGCAGTTACCGGCGCGACCGCTCGGGAAATGTGGTGGTGACACGTTTGGACGAGAACATGTGTCAGGAGATAGCCAAAGCCGGCGAGGGCATTTATGTGCGTGTGGACAATACCAGCAGCGCGCAGAAGGCCGTCAGCAAAGAGATAGCGAAACTTGACAAGGCGGAGGTGGAGACGCAGGTCTACACCGATTTCAACGAACAGTTCCAAGCGGTAGCTTGGATTGTGTTGCTGCTGCTTGTAGCGGAACTGTTGTTGCTCGAAAAGAAGAACCCGCTCTTCGGCAACTTCCGTCTGTTCGAGGAATGGAAACGTGGTCCTGTGAAGAAACAGGGAGAAAGGAGCGAGGTGGAAGCATGATTTTCGTTAAAGAAAACAGGTATATGCAAGGAAATGCCGTTACAGTGTGCGGGGATAAGCGGGCAGGGCGCTCCCGGCGTCGGTCCATGTCCGCGCTTGCGAGCGTCTTTGCAGCCTTTTTGTTGCTGTTTGCCGGGACGCTTCCAGCCGTTGCTCAGAAGGCGGAGCGGGACTATATCCGCAAGGGGAACCGGCAGTTCCGCGACAGCGCCTACGTGAATGCCGAGGTGGATTACCGCAAGGCGTTGGAAGTGAACGGGAAGTCGTCTACGGCGATGTTCAACTTGGGGAACACGCTCTTGGGGCAGAACAAGGCGCAAGAGGCGATGGACCAGTATGCGGCGGCCATGAAGGTGGAGAAGGACAAGTCGAAGTTGGCGCAGATATTCCACAACATGGGCGTGATATTCGAGGCGGGGCAGGAGTATGCCAAAGCCATCGAGATGTACAAGGAGTCGCTTCGCAACAACCCCAAGGACGATGAGACGCGCTACAACTTGGCACTGTGCCAGAAGTTGTTGAAGGACCAGCAGCAGGACGGGCAGAACCAGAACCAGCAAAATCAAGACCAGAACCAAGACCAGCAGAATCAGAACCAGCAACAACAGCAGCAACAGCAACAAGACCAACAACAGGACCAAAATCAAGACCAGCAGCAACAACAGCAGCAGGACAACCAGATGTCCAAGGAGAATGCGGAACAATTGCTCAACTCGGTGATGCGCGATGAAAAGAACGTGCAGGATGAGGTGAAGAAACAGTTGCCGGTGCAGGAGCGGCATTTGGAGAAGGATTGGTAAAATGGCAGAACAACGGAAAACAATGAATAAGATAGTATCCCTTTTGTTACTGTGCCTTGCGGTGAGCCTGCGGCTCAGCGCCGACGACAAGGTGACTTTTACCGCCTCCGCGCCCGATGCGGTGGCGGTTGGCGACCAGTTCAGGTTGTCCTACGTGGTGACCACGCAGAATGTGCGCGACTTTCAAGTGCCTTCCATCAAGGGCTTCGACGTACTGATGGGGCCGAGCCGTTCGTCGCAGACGAGCATGCAGATTGTCAACGGCAAGACCACGTCGACAAGCAGCATCACCTTTACTTATATCCTTTTGGCCACGACCGAAGGAGAGTTCACCTTACCGGGCGCGTCGATTACGGCCGACGGCAATGAAATGGTGTCGAACTCGGTGAAAGTAAAGGTGCTTCCGGCCGATGACACCACTTCGGGCAGTGGTGGCGCGGCCGCTTCGGGACGCAGTGCCGGTTCGGCCTCTATCTCCAACAGCGACCTTTTTGTAACGGCAACTGCCAGCAAAACCACGGTGTATGAACAAGAGGCGTTGGTGCTGACTTATAAAATCTACACCACGGTTGACTTGCGCGGCTTCGACAACATCAAATTGCCCGACTTCAAAGGATTCCAGTCGCAGGAGGTGGAGCAGCCCAACAACCCCAAGTGGGGATTGGAACACTACAAAGGGCGCAATTACCAAGCCACGGTCTACCGGCAGTTCGTGCTTTTCCCGCAGCAGTCGGGTGACTTGACCATCGACCCGGCACAGTTCGACGCCTCTATAGCGCAGGCCACGCATGTTTCCGATCCTTTCGAGGCTTTCTTCAACGGCGGTACGAACTATGTGGAGGTAAAGAAATCGCTCTCCACGCCCAAACTTACCATCCATGTGAAGCCGCTGCCTTCAGGCAAACCGTCGGACTTCTCGGGTGGAGTGGGGGATTTAAGTCTTTCTTCCTCTATCAACGCCACGAAAGTGAAGACAAACGATGCCGTGACTCTTAAATTGGTCATATCGGGCACCGGCAACCTGAAGTTGGTCTCCACGCCTGAAGTGAAATTCCCGGAAGACTTCGAGGTCTACGACCCCAAAACCGAGAATAACTTCCGCTTGACAAGCGCCGGATCGTCGGGCAGCTTGGTCATTGAGTACTTGGCCATTCCGCGCACTGCGGGCAACTACCGTATTCCGCCGGTGACGTTGAGCTATTTCGACATCAAGTCAGGGCAGTACAAGACGCTCTCCACGGAAGAGTACCGTTTGGAAGTGGAGAAAGGAGAGGGGAACGCAGCACAGACCATCGCCAACTTCACCAGTAAGGAGGAGTTGCGGGTGCTGAACGAGGACATCCGCTTCATCAAGCAGAACAATGTGAGCCTCACGCCGCGGGGCAAGTACTTCTTCGGCACTGTAGGTTACTGGTTGTGGTATGTGGTGCCGGCCATTTTGTTCATCGCCCTCTTCACGGTCTACCGCAAGCAGATCGCCGCCAACGCAAACGTGGCGCGCACGCGCACGCGCAAGGCCAACAAAGTGGCCGTGAAGCGCATGAAACAAGCCGGAAAGCTCTTGGCCGCCGGCGAGAAAGGCACTTTCTACGACGAAGTGCTCAAGGCGCTATGGGGTTATGTGAGCGACAAGCTGAACATTCCCGTGTCGCGCTTGTCAAGAGAGAATGTGGCCGAGAAACTGCGTGGCCGGGGTGTGGACGACGCCTTGACACAGAGTTTCCTGCAAGCATTGGACGATTGTGAGTTTGCCCGGTATGCCCCCGGTGATCAAAGCCGGGCCATGGACAAGGTTTACGACACGGCCACGAAGGTAATCAGCCAAATGGAGAATACAATCAAGTAAGGAAGCGGGGAGGATAAAGCATGGGAACAACTGAAAAGATGAATCAAGCAAGTAAAAACATAAAGTCAAGCAAAAGTGGGTTGATGGGTATCAAAACAGTTGCGAAGAATGGTAGTATAAATATTATTACAGCTCTCTTCGCTATGCTTTTGCTCATGTATGGTCCTTCTATGCGGGCAAAAACAGTGGTATGGGAAGCAGTGGAACCGGTAGCAGCGGAAGTGACCGACGAGACTGAACAGGTAAAAGCTGACAAGGCAGCACCGGCAGAAGCGGATGCGGTGGAGATGCCCGCCATCGCCTCGCATACCGAATTTGCCGACAAGCAGCAAGGCGAAGTCACGAAGGCCGATGCAGACAGCGCCTACATACGGGGCGATTATGCCGCCGCCATCCAAATCTACGAAGAACTGCTGCAGCAAGGCGAGGCCGCCGAAGTCTACTATAACTTGGGCAACAGCTATTACAAGTCGGGAGACATCGCCCGCGCCATTTTGAACTACGAGCGCGCCTTGTTGCTCCAACCCGACAATGGCGACATCCGCGCCAATGTTGAGATTGCCCGCTCCAAGACCGTCGACAAGATAACGCCCGTGCCCGAAGTGTTCTTCATAGCGTGGATTCACTCTTTGGGCGACCATTTGGGGGCAGATACGTGGGGTAAATGGGCCATTGTCTGCTTCATTCTGTTCCTTGTAGGGATAGGGCTCTTCTTCTTGGGCAAACAGGTGCGGTTGAAGAAAGCCGGGCTCACCGCCGCCGTCATCTTCCTTATTTTAGTCGTTGTATGCAATCTTTTCGCTTCCCGCCAGAAGGATAAATTGGTCAACCGCGACCGTGCCATCGTGCTCACTCCAAGTGTCACCGTGCGCAGCACGCCCAGTGAAACCGGTACCAGTCTCTTTATACTGCATGAGGGCTGCAAGGTGCAGATTAAAGACAACACCCTCAGCGAATGGAAAGAAATCTCCTTGGAGGACGGTAAAGTAGGTTGGTTGCCGGTGAGCAGCATCGAGATTATCTGATAGGGGACCGCTCTATAAACAAGAAGGCATGCAAGTAGCTTGTCAATATGGCATAAGTCGCTTATTTAAGAGAACCAAGTCCTAAATAGGGAACGAATCCTGCTAAAAGTATAAAAAAGATGTGTTTTAAGTTAAAAAGACTACGATTTGTTTGCTATTTCATTCTTTTTCCTTACATTTATAGCGTGATAGTTGGCCACAGCCGTAATAATTGTAGGTGGTAGCCAATTCAAGTGCTTGTAAATTTAAAAAGAAACAACTCGTTAAACTTATTCGTGTATGAGAGCGATTACATTCAATCAACTTCGAAGGATTAAAGATTCTCTGCCTGATGGCAGTATGCAAAGAATCGGTGATGAACTTGGTATGGGACCGGATACTGTGCGTAATTTCTTCGGTGGCCGTAACTTTAAAGATGGATACTGCGTAGGCATCCATTTGGAACCGGGGCCTGACGGTGGATTGGTGCTCTTGGATGACACCACGGTGCTTGATAGGGCATTGGGCATATTGGACGAACAGTTGATAGACTATGATAAAGTGGCGTGCGGTTGATAACCGCCGCCATTTTTTCATATTATATATTAAACATAATGCCGATACTGATGAAAACGCTTCATTATAATTATCTGTAGTTATCCATGCAGTTTATGATAAGTTGAGCAAGAAAGCTATCAAGACATTTAAGAGATATTGCTTGATGCGTGTAACTGATGTTCCGATTGCGTTTGAACCTATTCTGCCGTTGTGTTTGAACACGCTGTGCCGATGCGGTCGAATATTTTGCAGAAACGCTTGAGCAGCATCTAACAAATACTTTTATCAGGTCGTATCGAAGTGCTTCGATAGACTGCATGGAAGCGCTTCGATAGACTGCATGGAAGCGCTTCGATTATATGTTATTTCATTGTTATATCTTTGCATAAAGATTC
>JAJPYW010000046.1 GCA_021204715.1 Prevotellaceae bacterium | reverse complement strand
TCTCATAATTTAAACCTCCTAAGTCTTGTGTCCAACTTTTGGGGTTCACTTCACACCTACAAACTCGAGTTTATAGGATATAAGAATTCGATTCCGTAAAATCAACGATGTAGAAAGATTGGGAAGCGCACAAACAAGGAGGCGATGACTGCGAGGGGCTTTAGGCCTGCCTGTAACAGGATTATGGTTTGCCTGTAACGGGATTATGGTTTGCCTGTAACGGGATTATGGTTTGCCTGTAACGGGATTATGGTTTGCCTGCAACGGATTTTAGACTTGCCTGCAACAGGATAATAGCTTACTTTGGAATTGACTTTCAGCCTGCCTGCGGCGGTTTTTCATCCTGCCGTTGCTGTGTAGTCTCATCCGCCCCGGCCGGCACCAACTCGCCGCCGCAATACTTGCAATAGCGCGCGCCTTCCTCATGGCCGCCCTTGCCGCAATGGGGGCATTTGCGCTCGTTTACCTTGCGGTGTTCCTGAATCATCGAGGCCGACACGATGCCCGTGGGCACGGCGATGATGGTGTAGCCAAGCAACATGACCACCGCCGAAAGGAAACGGCCGAAGGGCGTAACGGGCGTGATGTCGCCATAGCCCACGGTGGTCAAGGTGACGATGGCCCAATAGATGCTGTCGGGAATGTTGTCGAACGCGGTGCCGGGCAGTCCGCCCTCTATCATGTACATGAGCGTGCCGATGGAGATGACAAGTACCAGCACGAAAAGGAAGAATACAATGATTTTGCGGCTGCTCTCATAGAGCGAGCGCATCAGCAGGTTGCCCTCTTCGAGGAAGTTGAAGAGCTTGAACACACGGAACACACGGATGAGGCGGAACGTGCGGATAACAAGCAGGTAGCGCGCCGTGCCGAAGAACCAGCCGATGTAGAAAGGCAGCGTGGCCAGCAGGTCGACAATGCCGAAGAAGCTCAGCACATAATCGCGCGGACGGGGCGAGCAGTAGATGCGCAGCACATACTCCAACGTGAAGAAGAGGGTGAATACATACTCTGACACGCGCAGGTAAGGCCCCACCACGGGGTCCCAACTCTCGATGCTCTCGGCCACAACCACGAGGATGCTCAGCACGATGCACACCATGAGCAACACGTCGAAGAGCTTGCCCATGGGCGTGTCGCTCTCGAAGATGACCACATACACCTTGCGCTTCAACGCCTCGTTGTGTAGCAAGGCAAGCCACTTGTGCCGGATACGTTTGTAAAATACCATGCGCGCTTCATTGACGGGAATCAGCCCACAATATTACGCATATTGTACGAATAAAGGAAAGGGAAGCGCGGTTTTTTCTCTTCCTTCTACCACCACATGTATCCGCTGCCGTAAAGCGGATCGTCATAGCAGGGATCGAGGGCCCACGCTGCATGCGGATGCTTTCGTTCTTCCCACCAGCGGCGGTAACGCGCGGCGGCGTCTTGCACCTCCTCGTCGGTCAAGAAATAGATGCCTTCGTAGTCCATGGCGTCCACATGCACCATCTTGCACCCCAAAGAAGCGTTGTGCCCCAAGCGGATGGTCTCCACTGTCCAGAGTATGCACTCGCCCAAGCGCAGCTTGCCGCCGGCAAGGTAAGAGATGGGAGCAAGGGGGAAGTCGGGTATCTCGGTCAAGTCTTCGGCATATTTAAGCAGCGTCTCTATGTCTTCGAAAGCAAAGTTGGGCAGGGTGCCGGCCACGCCGGTGGAATCGATGTCCTGCACTACATACTTGCCTGCCTTGAGTTGTTTCACGAAGAGGTCTACGTTGGGGTTGTTGTAGTCGAGCGCCTCGTCGGTGCAGGCGCCCGCAAGGAGCGCGCATGCTGTCAGAAGAAGCGCCGCCAACGGGCGGTATGGGAAAGGGAAGTGGTGTTTCATTGTGCCGTTGTGTATAAGGTTACGCTCGGGTTAATAGGTCATACGCACGCCGCAGAGCAGGTTCAAGTTGGTGGGACGCTCCGAACGCAGTGTCTTCACGTCGGAAGCGTTGGAGAAGTGGTGCGTCACCGTGGGCTCGGCGAAGAGGGCGACGCGGTCGCCAAACTTGTAGCGCGCGCCCAAGCCGGCCGCTATCGACCATTGCACGGGCTCGGCAGAGAAGCTGTTGTCGGGCGCGCCGGCCACACACTTCTCCACGGCTGCGCCGGCGGTGGCATAGAGGTCGAAACGGGAAGCCGAGGCCAACAGCACGTCGGCCTTGAGCGGAATGGAAAGGCGGTGCTCGGTGGTGCCTTCGCCTTCCATGCGGTGGTATTGCAGCCCGGCTTCCAAGGCCACGCGGCTTCCAAGGCTGCGCTCCACCGTGATACCGGCGGTGAGCGGCGCGTGGTAGCCGCCCTTGGGAAGGGCTGTGCCGATGCCCGCTTTGAGCGCCCATTTCGAGGCGTGGCGGGCTTGGTTGTCGGCGGTGGAAGCGGCGCGCGCGGTAGATGAAGCGGTTTCTGCATCGGCGTCGACGGCATTGCCTTGCCGGTGGGAAACGGCGGCGGCTTGCGGGTTGCCCGCGGCATAGTAGCCGCTCTGCTGCCCTTCCCCGTCGCCATACACCTGCTCGGTGATGGTAATGGAGAAGTGCACCGATACCGTCTCGTCCCCGTTGTCGCCGGCTTCCGTTCCCGAAGTGGAAAGGGAAGCGTCGTTGCCGTTGCCGCCGGCCGTGGCACGCATGCCGGCTTGGTAAAGGCCTGCCGGCAACGTCTGCCTGCCTGCGGAAGCGGCTTGTGCGTTGCTTGTTTTCAGTGTCTTGTTTGAAATGGCTTGGGCGGTACTGCCGCCGGGCAACGCATCTGCGCCGGCCGCCGCGCGCCGCGCGGCATGCACGGTGTCCATGCCCGTTTCGGGCATGTAAACGGCCGCTTGCGTAAAGGCGTCTTCTATCTCTTCTTTGGGAGAGAAGTACCAGAAAGCCGCCCACACCCCTCCTAAAACGAAGACCACCACCGCGGCGGCGGCTACCCGGTAGAGTGTACGGCGTATGGGGATCATACCGGCTCCACGCTTTCCGCCCGTGGCGGCCATGGGCGGCAGCGCTTCCCGCAGCTTCTCCCAACTGCCTTCTCTTACGGGCATCTCCGCCTTCTCCAAACGGCTGCGCAGCATATCGGTCAATGCGTCATTCTCTTTCATTTTGCAATATCTCTTTGATTCTTTTAGCCAATAAACATCGTGCATGGTGCAGTTGCGAGGTGCAGGAGTGCTCTTTGATGCCGAGCAAGCGGGCTATCTGCTTGTGGGGCATCCGCTCGAACACGTAGAGGTTGAACACCGTGCGGCAGCCTTCGGGCAGTTCGGCGATGAGCGCCATGAGCCGCTCCTCGCTCAGTGAACTTGCCGCTTCCGCCACATCTTCTTCATCCGCTACATCGGGCAGCTCGCCTTCGGTGGTCACCAACCGGCTGAAGCGTTGCCGCTGCCGCAAGTAGTCGATGGCTTGTGTCACCATCACCCGCATCACCCACGTGCCCAAAGCGCACTCGCCACGGAAGGTAAAGCGGGTGAACAGCTTGACAAACCCGTCGTGCAACACGTCGTGCGCCGCGTCCATGTCGCCTGTATAGCGGTAACACACGGCAAGCATCTGTGGTGCAAAGCGGGTATAAAGTTCCTTCCGGGCGGTGTCGTCACCTGCCCGGCAGCCCTCTATCAGCTCTTCCTCGCTTTCCAATATCAGTGCTTGTTTTGCGGACACCTCGTTTCACCATTTATTCATTAGACGCACCAAACGGGAAAGACTGCACGGTTCAGTCTAAAAAGAAGTTAAATATGTAGACATTGCCACGAATGTGGGGCTAACAGGCCTTGAAGCTCATGTCCAAGCCCTTCACCGAGTGTGTCAACGCCCCTACAGAGATGAAGTCTACGCCGCACTCGGCATAGTCGCGCAAGGTGTCGTAAGTGATGCCGCCGGAGGATTCCGTCTCGTAGCGGCCGCCCACCATCGCCACGGCTTGGCGCGTGAGCTCGGGGGTGAAGTTGTCGAACATGATGCGGTCCACGCCGCCCAAGGCAAGCACTTGGCGCAACTCGTCCAAGTTGCGCACCTCAATCTCCATCTTCAAGTCTTTGTGGTGCTGCTTGCAATAAGCCTTGGCGCGTTCAATGGCCTTGTCTATGCCGCCGGCGAAGTCCACGTGGTTGTCTTTAAGCAATATCATGTCGAAAAGGCCGATGCGGTGGTTCACGCCGCCGCCTATCTTCACGGCCATCTTCTCCAAGATGCGCATGCCGGGCGTGGTCTTGCGGGTGTCGAGCACACGGGTGTGCGTGCCTTCCAAGCGGTCGGCATAGCGGCGCGTCATGGTGGCGATGCCGCTCATGCGCTGCATGATGTTCAGCATCAAGCGCTCTGTTTGCAGGAGCGACTGCACCTTGCCTGCCACTACCATGGGTACGTCGCCGGGCTTGACGCGCGCGCCGTCTTGCATGTAGACCGTTACCTGCAGGGTGGCGTCGAAACGGCGGAACACTTCTTTGGCCACTTCGATGCCGGCCAACACGCCCGCCTCTTTGATGAGCAGCCGCGACTTGCCCATGGCGGTGGGCGGAATACATGAAAGGGTGGTGTGGTCGCCGTCGCCTATATCTTCGGCAAAGGCCAAATCAATCAGCCTGTCTATTAATTCTTTCTCTTTCTCCATAATCTTGCTCTGATATACTTGAATGGTTTTCGTTTATCGGTTTATACCTTATTATATATGTACACCTATAATCAGCGGGCTTGTACTTGCATGGTTTTATTTCATCGGCTTATACCTATTTTATATATAGGTACTTGGGCGTGCCGGCCGCTTGCAGTGCCTTTTGCACGCTGGCGGCTTCCAAGCCGGACAAAGGTACGTAAATATTGGGAATAACCGTATAAAAAGGCTACATTTGTGGCTCGTTACCCATTGATGCCGTTATGAAAACCCTGTTACTCGTGGTAGGACGAACCACCGACACACACTTCCGCGCCGCTATCGGCGACTACTTGCAACGCTTGGAACACTACTTGCCGTTCGAGGTGGAGGTGATTCCTGAACTGAAGAACACCAAGAGCCTCACTGCCTCATTGCAGAAGGAGAAAGAGGGGGAGCTGATACTGAAAGCCCTGCAACCGGGCGACGTGGTGGTGCTGCTCGACGAGCGGGGAAAAGAACTGCGCTCGGTGGAGTTCGCCCAATACATGGCGCAGAAAATGAACAGTGTGGCGCGGCGGTTGGTCTTTGTCATCGGGGGGCCATACGGCTTTTCACAGCGGGTGTATGACGCGGCCGTGGAGAAGTTGTCGCTCTCGCGCATGACCTTTTCGCACCAAATGGTGCGCCTTGTCTTTGTGGAACAGCTCTACCGCGCCATGGCTATCTTGAACGGCGAGCCGTATCATCACGAGTAGTTACCAACCCAACCGGTCAAGCCCCGCCGCGCTGTACCAAGCGGTGGAACGGTAGGCTTCGGCGGCATCGGAGGTGAGGTCGGCGGGAATGTAGTGTGTCAGTCCGTTGGTGCCTTCCATGGAGAACATGCCGGTGAACTGCGAGTAGTTCATGGGGGTGGTCTGCCAATAGACCAAACCGCTTTGCAGGGTAGAGAGCACGGTAGGCGAATAGTCCTCGCCCAACAACTGCTGCATCAAGTCGGCCATGTCGTAGTAGCCTATGTGGGAAGAGGCGTAGGTTTTATTGTCCCGTTGGTCGTAATTGAAGACGCTCTGGCGCAAGGAAGCTACATCGGTACAGCGTGCGGCCGCATCCTCGTCTTGCGACAAAACGTTGTCGACAGCATCTTTAATCCCTTGGGCCAAAGACGCCAAACAGGACTCGTCCACCACCCCGATGGAAGTACCGCCTGTCCAATTGTCGTTGGAGATGCCTATGCCGCTGTTGTAAATGGCTTCGTAGGCATTGAAATAGACCGTGGCCATTTTCACGGCCGCGTCGCTTGTGGAGAACATGCAGGGCACCACCACATCGTAGGGAGCGCCCGGACCGGGTGTCTCCGTGGGCGAGGCGATGAGGTAATCTGCATAGTTGCGCAGGGCATACGCCACTTCCACCGAGAACATGAAGCAGGCGTCGAACATCAGGAAGTCTATATGGGGCGCGGTCTGCATCACGCTGACAAAGTCGTCCAAGTTCATGCGGTTGTCCACCGTGCCGCCATTCGTATCCTGCCCTATCCAGCGGGTGGAAGCGCTCGACGAGGGCACGGGATAGGGTATCCAGCCGTCGCCGTGCGACCATATAACCAATCCGTAACTGCTCGCTTGGTAATCTTTATTGGAAAAGACGTCGCTGAACACCTCTTTCATCTCAGCCACGCCCATGGAGTTGCGCCCCGTGTCGTAGCTCTTGATGATTTGCTCGCTTACCGCGCCGCCTTGGTTCACCAACTCGTACAAGCAGGGCGATCCGCTCTTTTTATCCATGTAGACCACAAGGTGCATGCCCTTGTCAGTGACCTGCAGCATGCCCTGCTTCATCTCGTTGAAGTCGTCGGTGGCAAAGGAGGAGAGGGTGTTGTCGGCCGCGATGTAGACGAGTACCGTGCGCACGCCCGTGCCGCTTTGAATAACGTCGGCGTCATCGTCCCCGCAGGCCCACAGGAACAACAATGAAAAGCACAAAAGG